>NZ_NZQP01000033.1:0-64539 GCF_002695945.1 Marinimicrobium sp.
TCGGCCGCATAAGCACAACGACGGTCTGCCGCCTAATGTGGCAGAGCAGACCTACTGGAAAACTCAAAAGACGGTGGCCTAAAACACTTGACCACTACATTGATGACCATAAAACTTAAGCAATGTTAAGGATTTTAGACTACCTTTATCGGTCAAATTTTCTGTCGCTTTGACTATCGAGTTAATTCTCATGTATGGGTTATCTTTACCCCAATTTGAAGGTCGATATAAAGCTTCGACCCAAGCTGTTATACAACGCTGAGAGAAGAGCTGTGTGGAGAAAGCTCCATATTGGAAAAAGTACCAACGAGATAGCGAAGCCCTTAAACGTATCAGTTGGTCTCATAGAGCAAGTACTTACAACGCATAGTTACCTTATTCCTCTAAGAGGCCGAATTCGCTTATATAAGAAACAGTGCCACTACAAACGAATTCTATCGGATTACATAGAAAGTCATCCGGATTGTATACGAAATGACATTCGGAAGGACCTACCGGCAGCCTATCTCTGGCTTTACAAGAATAATTCTCATTTATTGTATGAACTATTGCCCCCCGAAATTCCTCGGGAACTTAAGAGAAACTGCATCAAGAAACCATGACTTGGATAGTATCAACCTCAAAGTAGTCGCTGACTCCCAGCCAAAACCGCCCTACCGGCCTGACCTCCCCCTCCCGATTGACCCAAATCCCTAAGTTATTACGCTATAATCTTAAAAACCATCAAGTCTCAAACTTTATTGTAAGTTAGGTGTCCTGTAGTGCCCTAAATCAATAGGGGGGCAGTCTCAAACTCTATTGTCCACCTACAGGAAAATTTCGGCACCCCATGGGCGCCGAAAGGACGGTCTGTAACGGGAGCCCCTCATCTTGCCTAACCTTCCGGCTCGGCGCTGCGGGCAATGTCCACGTCTTGCGCCACCTCATCTCGAACCAGCGCCCAATGAAAAAGATTCTCGTCATTGGCCTCGAAGAAGTTGTGGTTATAGTGGGTCAGCGGCATGTCGCGGTAAATCGGCCGGGTGATCTCCACCACTTGATCCCAGTGCGCCAGAGCCTGCTGTAAATGCCGGATAGCCACCTGCTGCTGTTCCTCATCACCGTACAGACGGTACCGGTGTAGCGCCACGGCGCCTTTCAGCTTCTCCGCAAGATGAAGACCGAGATGGGCCCAGGCTTTGACGTCGGCCACTTCGTACATGAGCGAGGCATTGCCCTCGGTATCAATACCTTCTACCAGCCGAAGCGCCTCGCGATTGTCGCGCTCAAGCTGCTCGGCCAGAATCGGCGGAGTAATGCGGTCAACGCCGAAAGAGCCGCCTTCGTGCATTGTCTCTACGAAATCCGCCACCGAAACATAATCCGGGTCCATGGTGGGATGGTCGATAAGGTGGTCAACCGAAATATAACGGGTGTAGTCGCCCTGCAGCGCCAGAAAGCCCTCGCTGTAGAGGGTGAAATCCCAGCGCGAATCATACAACGAGGCCAGCCGCAGTTGGGTGGATGAGGCCAGAGAGTAAGCGTTCAACAGGTTATTACCCTTGGCCCCGTACCGGCGGTTGAATGCCGCCTGAAACACCGAGTCGGGTGTTTCAGGATCGTAAAGGAGGCGCCCCCAAAGCTGGTAGAACAACCACTGGCGCTCGAAGGCCCAGTTCCAGTCGACCGGCTCGTCCACTGCGGTGAAGTAATCGAGCGCCGGGATGTAGGTTTCCGAGCCGACAAAGTATCCGCCCACATAGTCCGCCGCGCCATTCAGAGCGATATGCTGACGAATGAAATCGGGCACACCCCAGCGCAGGGCAAAGAAGTCTTCGTTGCGTGCCTGCCAGGTGACCTTGTAGTTTTTGGGCGTCGGTTTGAAATAAGTGTCGCCCAGCTTGCCGCCGTGGACCTTCACCAACTCTGGTGTGGAATGGGCATGGGACCAATTGAACTTCATTTCCACCCAGATCGGACCGTCAAAGCGATCCTCCAGCTTCTCCATCGCATCGCGGGTCACCACTTCCACACTCTTGCTGACGCCCGGCTCCGAACCGGTTCCCGAGGAAAAAGGGACGCGGTGAATGAGTTTCACGGGGCGATCAGCGTCCAGCATCCCCGCGATCAACACATCATCCATCCACTTCTGCCGCTCAAGGGGCGTCATGCCAGCCATGCCTTCGCCGTGGGAAATACCAAACCCATCCAGGTTGGGATACTCCTCGAGCACCTGGGTAACGCTTTCGCGCAGATAACGCCGCACGATCTCCGAGGTATCGCCTTCCACATAGTAGTGCGGATAAAAGTTCTGCTCCGCGACGGAGTGGGCCTCGGCAAATTCCCGGCTGACAAAAATGCTCCAGTGGACCAGATAGGTGTCCAACCCGCGCTCTTTCGCCATCCGGAAGATCTCGCGGTAAAGACGCTGCCACTGGGCGAATTCTTTATCCGACCATGGGCTCGCTTCGGGGAAGTTTTTCGGCTGGATCATGAACGTAAAAGGATGCAGATTCCACAGGCTGATGGCGTTGAAACGGTTCGCCACCATCATATCCAGAAACGACTCCCAATAATCGAGATCCCGTGCAGTCTCGTAATGCTGGTCCAGCGCCGAACTGGGCCGGTAGGTTTCCCAGGGCAGATTGTATTTGATCCCGCGAAACGCCAGATTCGGGCTCTGTTCGGTGGATTCCACCGCTGTCAGCGGCGTGCCATTGCGCAGCGTTTCGGCCAGGGCCAGCGCGCCATAGATCAGCCCCCGGTGGTCGCCTCCATAGACGCTCGTGACCCTGTCCTCGGGCACAATAGCAAAGGCTTCAGAACCCAGCCTCTCTTCATGCACCGACAGACTGATCAGATGATCGTAACCGCTCCGATCCGAGCCGAGCTCATAGCCCTGCTCTTCCAGGGCCTCACCCAGCTTGCGGGCGGCATAGGCCTCCTGCGGCACCGTCTCGTCGTAGACGAGCGTCACCTCCTGAGCACAGGCTGCAGTAGCGTTCAAAAGAAAGAGGAGCACAAACGAAGGGAACAAGCGTTTTATTGTCATAAGTTTCAACCCTGCAGAACATGGCTCTACGTTACCCAGCCCGAAACATATAGTCAATAGAACCACTTGGGTGACGCATTCCGCCCGCCTCCACCAAAAGAACAAGCGCCCGGCCATTTTCGGGGTATTAATCAGTCCGACACTACGTAAAGACTGCTCTCAGACAGCTTGGTGAGCCAGTTCCTGAAGACGGTCCGTGAACAAGTTGGTTGATCCACTAGTGACCAGAAGTTGTTGCTTGGCGCGCGTCATACCGACATATAGCAACCGTGTCTCTCGGGGCATATCATCCTCTCCGTCTTTCAATGCCCCGACCCCACTTAAAATGACCGTATCAAACTCCAGGCCTTTACTGCTCTGACGAGTCAATAGCGTCACCTTCTCATCCGCCGGATTGTAAGTTTTCTTGTGAACGGACGATTTTAGCCAAGCGGCGGGAACCCCAGCTTGGTCCAACGCCGATTTGAGCGCTTCACCTTGGTGATGGTGTGCGTAGATAATGGCGATACTACTTAGTGGTTTCCCGCCGCTACGCCATTTGTCGACGCAGCGAACGATGTACTGATATTCATCCGCAGCGCTCTTGAATGGTCTGTAAACCGGCTGAGGTCCACTTGCACCCGCCACCTCTGGCTGAATTAGCGGTACATGATCGTCATCGGCGTCTTGGGCCTGCAGATACTCTTTGGAGAAATCATAGGCAAAGGTCAGTATTTCTCGGGTGTTTCGGTAGTTGAGCTTGAGGATCGTAGTGCGGCCGCGTGCCTGGATGCCCGCACTGGATAACGGAAATCCGAGTTGTCGTCGGCTGTAAATCGCCTGCGCATCGTCGTACAGCAGGAGCAATGAATTGGTATCGGGATCGATCATCTGAACCACCAGCTTTAACCACTCCGGCTCAAAGTCATGGCCCTCATCAATCATCAGAGCACCGTACTGCGCACGAGGAATATCCCCCCTCTCCACCCCGGCGATCACGCTGGTTACCTGCCGCTCCCAAAGGGGTCTGGCGCCTTGTTCGGTATCCACATGGTACGTTTTCAACTGAAGGCCGCACCACTCGTGAAAGTGATAAACCTGAACCTGTTCATCAATACCCCGCTCTGACATAAACGACCTGAGCCGCGCCGCCAACGCAATATTGAAACAGAGCACGAGAATGGGCTTGCGGGTCGCTTGAGACAAATGCAGACAACGATAGCCGAGAATCAGGGTTTTTCCGGAGCCCGCGACACCGTGAATGACTCGATGTCCGTCCCCAAGACTTTTTGCCAATTGCTCCTGTTGAATATCCATCACCCGGACAATTTCCGGGACGAGAGTCTGACTAACGTTCGACGCACTATCATGCTCGTCATCCGGATCGTCATCAGAGTCTCCGAACAGGTCCTGTTGCGGCGCATTGATGCGCACTTCGGGAAAGAGGTGCCAGCGGATTCGGTCAACCTGAGGAAGGGAAAGCTTTTCACCAAAACTGTACTCAAACATGCCCCAGAGCCGACTCTGAAATGCTTCCGCCTCAACGGACTCGGTCATCTCATCCTTACAGATCACTCTGTGAGCCGGCAGCACCAGCTCCTGATGATCTTCCGGCAACGCTTTGTTCCACTGCTGTCGAGTGATATTGGTCAGGACCACGCCGTAACCATAGGGGCAACACAGTCGGCCTTGATAACGGCCCTCGGATTGTCGAAGCTGAGGGTCAGTTTTCAGTACATTAACGGTCGTCTGGGCATACTGCCTGGCCTGCTCCAGGGGATTGCTCACCACATCCAGACCATTTTGAGTCTGCAGCGTCACCCGGTCTTTGCTGATCTTCTTCAGGGTCGCCAACTTCCAGTCTTTGATCTCAAGAAACAGCAGTCCTCGGGACGGGTGAAGAATAATGAAATCCGGGTATCGTCTCTGACGGCCAACAGGGATGTCGTACCAGACGGTATAATCATCTTCGAGAAGCGCCTCCAGGCGACGTCCGAAGCGACGCTCTCCCGTTGTCATACCTCTTATGGTGCTCAGGCTTGGAATGATTGCTGCCATGCTGCCTCCATACTGATCCTGAAGGGCCCATCCCCTCCTCTCTCTAGCTTGAGAGCTTAGCCCAGATTGGAAAGTCCGGCTATTTCAGCCGTTGAAAGGCAATAGTATTTCTATTGAACAACCGCTGCCGATAGCCAGCATAATCAATAACAATATTGCATAATTAATCATTTTGAGTCTATAGTGGTCACCCGATTTTAGAATGCGCCTTGAACCCAGCAAGGCAGGCATGCCAATAGAGAGATACACCACTATGACCAAACCGGGAATACCCCTCCGATTCGCCCAGATTGCACTGCTGCTCCTGTCATTTTCCTGCTTCGCCGAAGAGCTGCGCCCCCAGACCCTCTTTATTGCCGGGGACTCCACTGCGGCGTCCTACCAGAACAAGGACCACCAGGGCTGGGGCGCCACCCTACAGAGCTTTCTGGATGAGGACAAAGTGGTCGTGGATAACCGGGCGCGGGGCGGTCGGAGCAGCCGGACGTTTATTACCGAGGGTTTGTGGCAGTCTCTGATCGAGGACGTCGAGGCCGGGGATCTGGTGTTGATCCAGTTCGGACACAACGATGCCGGGGCGATCAATGACGACAGCCGGGCGCGGGGCTCTCTGCCCGGTCTGGGTGATGAGCAGACCGACATCGCCAACCAGGTGACCGGTAAGGACGAAACGGTGTATACCTTTGGACACTATATTCGTCAGATGGTGGCGGACGTAAAAGCCAAGGACGCCACGCCGATCCTTTTGTCGATGACGGTCCGTAACCGGTGGGAACATGACCGTGTTGAGCGTCGCCACGGCCGCTACGGTTACTGGATGCACCAGCTCGCCTGGGAACTGGACACCCCGTTTATCGATGTGACCAACCCGGTGGCGGACAAGCTGGACCGCCTGGGTGCTGAGAAAGTGGCCGGGCTTTACCCGAAAGACCATACCCACTTTAACGATGCCGGCGCCGAGCTTCATGCCGAGACTGTTGTTTCGGCGTTGAAGGGGCTGCGCCCCACCCTCGCTTCAGACCTGTACTCCGCTAAAGGCCGCGAAGTGACCGCCTACGATTGGACGTTTCTGCGCCTGCCGGTGATCGCCCACCCCGAGAAGACCAGCCTTTTTATGGTCGGCGACTCCACCGTGCGCAACGGTTGGGGCGACGGTGCCGGTGGTCAATGGGGTTGGGGTGATTTTATTGACGAGTACCTGAGCGCCGAGGACTACAACTTTGTCAATCGCGCCATCGGCGGTTTCAGTAGCCGGACCTTTGTGACCGGCGGCCACTGGGAGCGAGCCCTTAATATGGCGCGCCCGGGCGATTATGTGGTGATCCAGTTTGGTCACAATGACTCCGCTCCCCTCAATGATGAAGAGCGTGCCCGGGGCACCATCAAGGGGGTCGGCGCCGCCGAGCAGGACATCGACAACCTTCTGACCGGCCAGCCGGAAACGGTTCACACATACGGTTGGTATCTGCGCAAAATGATTGGCGATGCCTATGCCCGAGGTGTAACGCCCATTCTCGCCACCCCGGTGCCCCGGAAAATCTGGGACGACAGCGGAGAGCAGATTGCCCGCCCGGACGACAGTTATCCCCAGTGGGCTCGACAGGTCGCGGCGGAAAGCGGCGTCGCGCTGAT
The DNA here is from genome assembly GCF_002695945.1 of Marinimicrobium sp. Lineage (NCBI taxonomy): Bacteria > Pseudomonadati > Pseudomonadota > Gammaproteobacteria > Cellvibrionales > Cellvibrionaceae > Marinimicrobium > Marinimicrobium sp. The sequence goes on from NZ_NZQP01000033.1 coordinate 6,701, forward strand.
CGATCTGCACGAGCTGGTCGCCGACCNTTATGACGAGCTGGGGCCGGAAAAGGTCGAAGCCTTTTTTGCCGACAAACACACCCACACGTCCCGCGACGGNGCCGAGCTGAATGCCAAAATNGTCGCCCAGGGGNTCGAAGGCATTCTGTAACGGCATCACCAANACACCGAACGGATCAACCACAGGAANACGTTTTATGCTGAATTTGGGCNTGAGAGCACACGACTATGGTCAGGGTACACCCGCGGAGATTGNGGCAAAGCTCGGGCAATACGATGTATCCTGCGTGCAGCTCGCACCCGCCAAGTCGTTTCCGGTCCTGGCAGAACAACCCGGACAGCTGACCCCGGGGTTCGCCAACCATGTGCGCGATGTCTTTGCCGCACAGGGGATCAACATCGCCGTGCTGGGCTGCTATATCAATCCGATCCACCCGGACCCGGACACCAAAGAACAGGCGCTGCAGCGCTTTGAAGAGCACCTGCGCTTCGCCCGTGACTTCGGCTGCGCTATTGTCGGTACCGAGACCGGCTCCAAGAACGGCGATTGTAGCTATCACCCCGACAGCCAGAAAGAAACCTCGTTTCTGGAGTTGGTCGATTCCGTCCGACGCNTGGCCGATACCGNCGAGAAATACGGCACCATTGTGGGTATTGAAGGCGTGGCACACCACCATACGGTACACAGCTACGAGAAGATGGTACGCATGCTGGAGCTGGTGGNCTCACCCAATGTNCAGGTCATTTACGACCCGGTGAACTTTTTCCCNCTGGACCAGTGCCATCGACAACAGGAACTGATGGACGAAGCCTTCAGGCTGTTCGGAGACCGTATCGTCGCGATACACAGTAAAGACTTCGTGATCAAGGATGGAATGAAGGANGGAGACCTGCCCTCCGGCACCGGCGAAATGGATCACCGTTATCTGATGTCATTGATTNAGAAACTCAAGCCCGGCATTCATACCATTCTCGAGAGCACCAACCCTGANAATGNTCAGGGTATTCTTGAGCACCTGCNAGAGTGCGCACGGTNAACCACTCCCCGGAGAGCGTGACGCCCCTGGGAGTGGCCAACCGATTGTGAGCCGTCAATTGCCTTCCGGCTTCTCGAGCTGAAACACCGGACTTGCCGGTATGCTGACAGCACTCGAGAAGTCCGGCTCCGCGGGATCAAACGAGAGCACATCGTCACGCAAGTGATCGGCCAGTCCCGGCACCTTTTNNCGAATCNCTTCNACGACAGCGCGAGCCANCTGGTAAGCGCCGTAGGGATTGTGNTGTGTATCGTCTTTCAGCGCCTGCTCCTGACCGGGAAAGGTATTGGCCGGATAATGCACAAAGGCCTTTNTGGAACCTGACTCTCCCAGAGCGGCGTAAAGCGCCAGGCTCATCTCGTGCAGATCGATAACCGGTACGCCCTGCTCTTCTCCGACCTGACGCACCGCGATGGCGAAATCGGTGAGAGTTTCAGCGGGCTTTCCTTCACNCCAGCGGCGACGCTCCATGGGTGTGACCAGCACGGGAATACCGCCCTTGGCACGTACCGCCTGAATGTACTCGCGNAAATCATCGGCGTAGGTGGTANAGGGGCCTGCGCCCTCGCTNTGGTCTTTCTGATCATTGTGGCCNAACTGAATCAANAGGTAATCCCCGCGCTNCATGGTNCGAANGATTTTCTCGAGACGGTTTTCCGCTTCGAAGCTGAACAGAGCNCGCCCCGACTCNGCGTGGTTGGCAATGGCGATACCCGGCTTGAANAAAGCGGGCAACATCTGCCCCCAGCCGGCCCAGGGCTCNTNNCGTTGATCCGTTACGGTCGAGTCCCCCGCCACAAAGACGGTAGTCGCCTCCGGCGCCGGNTCAATCGTCATTGCCGACACCGCCGCCGGTNTACCCAGAAATTCGATGGTCAAATGCTCATCCCAGTGCGCGATTATTGGTGGGCCTTGTTCGCGCGAGTTCAATGCAACACGGCGATCATCTCCCAGTGNCGGGCTCCTTCGATTGACGGTGAAGGTCNCCCTCGCCTGCTCNCCCGCNTTGGTCGAAACCGAACGCAACATCAAGCGGCGTGCCTCGGCTTTTACGGTCGTCTGCGCNGCGGAATCGGGCGAGCCTAGNAGGAGGGTTACCTCATAGTTCCCTTCGGGCACGTCGACCGCAAACATAAATGCCTCGTCAGACACACAGGNATCNCCTCGCAGCGCCTCGTCCGCTGGCTCTGTCACTGTACACTCGGGCGTCTTGGCGCTGGCAANGCCGTAGCCCCGTTCGGGGGAGTAGCGCGTATCCGGGCCAATNCCGACGTAANCTTCAGCCACAGCGCCGGNGCCAAAATCGAATNTGTAAGAAGATGCGGCGGGNTTCGTTACCCGTGTTTCGGGAGGNCCGTCATAGGAAGGTTGGAGCCCTCCGAAATCGANCACGATTTTATCCACTACNACNCCNGCNTCNACCGCCACCAGNTGNAGNGTATGCCAGCCNGGCTCCAGTGNCTCCGGCAGCTCAAGCGTCGCTTCGGTGGCGTTGGACANGACTCGCATTTTCCACTCTTCGCTATAGGTATCGAAGCCCTNGGTCACCGCGAGCGGCNGNGGTTCACCNTCATCCACAGCCAGCGCNAGGCGCAGATCATTGCCGGGATCAATCGGNTGCGTGGGCAGCAGTCGNACATGNACNGTCGCTTTNCCGCCGGTNGCNACGTGNAAACGGTAGCTCAGTCGNGGCGCACTGCCGGNTTCGATATTCAGAGTGGAGGGCAACAGGGTGACGGCTGAACCGGTACGGCCCAGNCCTTCCACCGAACGCCAGCCACCGTCGGCCTGATCTTCNCGGCCGGTAAAGTGTCCGGCGTTGATGGACACNACNCCTTNCGATTCAANGAAATCGCCCGCTTGCGCANCCGNCGGTNCGTCATTGGCTTCAAACNGNNTGTCGTCCGACTCCGACAGNGACTNCCNCACTGCATCCTTTTGCGAGCCCAGNGGTGGAATGGGNTCGGGNTGGAAGCGNNGCCAATCGTCCGGGGANACCCCNCCGGCGGTGANAATATGCCGCCANTTGCCATTGGCCATCGCGTCATTGTATCGCTGCGTCAGNGCCTCGATCCGCTGNGCGGCCTCTTCGGCTNTGGCAAAGGTCGTTTCCGCGATCTCCGCNCCCCGGACATTCTGGCGACGCGCCAACTCCANCAGNAANTAGCGCTCGTTGGCCGCAGCCGCCGCCCGNACNGGATACTCCACCAGTTGGTANAAGGCATCCCGGGCGGTGCCCGGCAGGTCGTTCGCGACCCGCGCCGTCTCCNCCACCAGATCCTGATAGGCTTTCAGGCGATGATAAATCTCAGCGTCGGTCAGCTCGGTGGGTTGGTAGGGCTCCAGGGACAAATGCCACTGCAGATGTTCCGGTTTGCGCGCAAAGGCCAGGTGCTGGTGGCGNTTCCAGATNCCGGCAATCNCATGAGCGTATTCGGGCCCGAAGTCCCGGGCNGCCATATCCTGCAGAAATTGCATGGGTGCCTCGGGGCTGGTCCGATCCGCGTTCCAGGCGAGGTCGAGAAAAAATTCCGCACTCAGTTCGTGCGCTTTGAGGTCGCCCACGTTGGTCACCCAGAAGGACTCGGCCCCCTGTTCNTAAGCGCGNGTCATCTCNGACCAGACCAACGATACCGATTGGGAATCGAACCAGAGCCAGGACAAGGGTGAGCCCAGNTANGACTGATGGTAATAGACGCCCAGACCGCCGGGCCGNNCCCGCTCCTCGGGNGTGGCGTAGCGGCGCACATAACCAAAGTTGTCNTCCGGCCAGACGATNATNACATCGTCCGGCACGTCCAGGCCNGCGTTGTAATCCTTNANCACTTCTTTATAGGGCACAAANATCTGTGCCGCCTNGGTGGGATCACCATCGCCNAGATGTTTGGCCAGAAGNCCGCGCTGCGCNTCNAACAGCGTTTCCAACACNTCCANACGTTCTTCCTGGGATTCCGGGCCNANAATGCCGCTGTCGTGAATGCCGCGCATGCCCAGGGTCCAGAGGCTTTCGCCCGAACGGCGCTCCTTCACCCGCTCTTCCCAGTAATTCATGACGGTGTCACGGTGCGTCAGGAAGTTGTAATGATCTTTGGGNTGATCCCACTCNCCNACGTTGTTGCGCAACATGGGCTCGGCGTGACTCGAGCCGACCACAATCGCGTAGTCGTCGGCCAGTTCNCTGTTNCCNTNCACTTGATGGAACGGCGTGGTGCAGGGGTGCATGCCGGGCCAGAGAGCGTTGGCCCGCAGGCGCAGCAGCAACTCGAACACCCGCTCATAGATTTTCGGGCCGAGAGTGCCGGNATCNGGATCAAAGGTCTTGCGGGCCCAGGCACCGAGGCCCCAACATTCATCATTGATGAATATTCCGCGATAGCGCACCGCCGGCTCATCGATCGGTTCGCGAGCGGCGCTCAGATACAGTTCGTCCNGAGGTTGAACCGGCACATCGGCCCACCANTACCAGGGCGAAACGCCGATACGACGGGACAGCTCATACACGCCATAGGCCACACCGCGNGGGTCCGCCCCNTCTACGGCCAACACCTGGGCACTGGAGGACAGCNGGAACGCTTCCCATCGATTCTCCAACGCCGGATGAATACCCACCCGGACATAGGGCGCACCGCCACCCGGCGGCCGGTGGCGAATGGCCGGGCGATGCCCAGTCACACGCTCAACATCGTCGGCGAAATCCTGAACCGCAATCCGGATCACTTCGGGCGCGTCACTGGCCACCACCAATGGCGCGGCATGATCATCCACCACCAGCGGAAACGCGGTGGATTGCAANGTTTCNGCCCCCTCNGGAGGAAGCGGCCGAATCTCGGCNGCCTGCACNATCAAAGGAAACAGTAGNGACANCAGTATGAGTCNCAGCCCNNTGGTCGTNCCCGTTGAACGCGTAGTCATCTTTCGATCATCCATATTAATCCCGCTCCGGAACCTGCTCCGGCGCCTCCTCTCCGACCAATGCCATCANCTGAATCGCGGCAAGACCGAACTGGGACACCGCGTTGGTGGANACCCCGCGCGCTTCGGTCACCGGGGATAGCACCTCGGGGGGCATGACCGTTTTGGTCGGATAGGGTAATCCGAACACCGGGATACCGGCNCNGCCGCTGAAGAATTCCTCCCAGGCACGTTCGGCCAGCGCCTCATCATTGAGCTTCCAGGCNGAGTAGGCGGTCATTCGCGAATGCGCCTGCCCCAGGTTCAGGTTTCGTTCATAAGGCTGGCCGATGATCTCGGCCTTCTCNTCCCGANGNGCATTATAAAAGCGTCCATATTGAATAAACGCCTGCTCATANTCNGGCACATCGAGCAGTTGNATCAGNTCTGCGTTGATTTCGACACCGCCNAACACCATGGACAAATGGGANACGGACACGCCCTCCCCNATCCGNTAAAACTGCCCGGTNTCNGGNTNCAGNGCCGCACTGCCGACCAGCANTCCATGGTCAAAGTTGCCAACGCTGCGCATCGCGGTGACCAGTTTGTCNCGATAGGNNGNCTCACCGGTGCGCTCCCACTCGGTCAGCCANGCGGCGGCCACCGAACTCCAGTCGGTCCCCAGGCCCATCATCATGGAATAGGGTTTTCCCGAAAAGTCGGGCGTCGGACGATTCAGTTTGCGCAGCGGAGGCACGTCCAGCAGGCGCCGTTCAGCCCCGAGCAGAGAACGCATCAGGTCACCGGTGCGCTCATCCGCCGTCAGGAAGTAATAGAAGCGACGGTTGGCGGGCGTNCTGATGCGCAGTTGTTTGGCGCTGTCGCCCCAGTGCTTGACGTTGTGGCGGGAGCCGAGCCCCTCAAANCGTCCCAGATGGTACACGTCGACCTCTCCGGTGTGGCGGGTCATCGCCTCGGCCATCTGGAANACNTCGGCACGGCCNGTGCGCANAAAGGAATACCATAGCCAGATGTCGGGNGAGAGNTCGGAGTTGGCCCAGGCANANCCNCCCACGTCGTAACGCCAGGTATGCCGGTCNTGATCATAGGTATGCATCACATCNCCGTANTCCCAGAAGCCGTACCAGTTNTGNTCTTCCACCTGNGTCAGATANTGNTCCAGATAAAAATCCACCTGATCTTCAATCGCGGNNTTGGCGGGGGTGGAGCGATCCGGCAGATCCCAGAGGGCGGCACCGAACACGCCGGCCGCTTCATAGTCCTGGGGACGGGCAACCATCTGCGGTGGCTGGGCNAGGGTTCGGGCCANCTCAACCGTGGTNTNGCGNTCCGGTGTGGCCGGTAAGGCCCAAAGNCGCAGCTCGCTGGTGCGGGCCACGCCGGTGGCATGGTCAAAGCCCGGCTCGTAATCCTCGTAGGTCACGTTCANAGCATCGAGCTGCTTCTCGTGCGTATCCAGCCCCATACCATCGTGATAGAAGCGCATATCCATGGCCCGACCTTCGGGAGCCCACAACCATAGGGTNACTNCGGCCTCGTCNGAACGCGCGTTGCGAATATCGAGCTGAGACGAATGACTCTGCCAGAAATCCCGGATACCAAACGCCACGCCGCCCTTCGGGCTACCAATATAACCCAACCCGNTGGANCGGGTGCCCTCGGCGGAATCCAGCCAGGACAGGCCGGGCTGGGTACGTTTGCGGATTTCAAACGCATCGGCGCTCANNTGAGAGAGGGTGTAATCACCAAAGGCGGGAATCATCTCGAGACGATCCGACACACTGGTCGCCCATTCACTCAAGGGCGGAGTTGCGCGCCCTTCAATCTGTGCCTCGCGAACCGCCTTGCCCGGGTCGCGACGCAAGCCGGTGATACCGCGAACCGCTTCACCGAAAAGGCCATCGCCTTCACCGGAAAAGCGCACGTGCCGNTCATGCAGCGGGCCGTCCAGCGGCGCATCAAAGCGGACGCCCACACCCCGTATAAAATCGGTNTTCTGGTCACCGTCGTAAATCATGGTGTGCACCATGCGCACCGAGTCATCGCCGGCGTAGAANTAAAGNCGCACCACAAAGGGAATCCAGGCACGGCCGTTNTCTCCGACATGCTTACCTTCCAGTTTGACCACCGCGCGCACCGGNCCACTCTGCTCAAGGGTCACCTGGTCGAGCTGTCCGGTGAAGGACTCTACNGTTAACGGCTNCCCNACTTCAGGTTCGGCCTGATTCTGAGACAGAATGACAAGACGACCNTCGTTCAATGTCTGCCGGTTATCGCGGGTAATGGACTGAATCAGACGATCACCGGATTTGGCAATCACCGCCTGAATCACGCCGGTGTCCACACGGATGGANCNGTTGTTCTCTACAATCCGTANGGACTGTTCGGACNTNANCGCNTCNCCGGGCGTCAAGGTCAGNGCACCGACATTCAACTCAAGCGGGGCAATCGCATGTCCGGTCCATTTCACGGAGCCATCGGGCCAATAGGCCANNGGCCAACTCTGTACGGGCAACGATGTTCCGGATTCGGATTCAAGAGTGAATTCGCTGGCGGCGTCCACCTCGCCCTGCGGCCAGGGCGTACCCCAGGTCGCACCTACCGGTTCCCGGTCCGTGCCNTCGTTCAACCACTGTACCTGCACCTCCGNCTCGGCCNGAACGGAACAGGCTGACGACAATAAGGCGGCGGCAAANAGGGAAATNAGTCTGGAGTGTTTCATGGTCTCGGGGATCCTGTTATTGGTGTTCTCTCACATNTTTTTAGTNCATTCNCAAACAACGCTACTGATTGATTGCCACGGAAATATCGCTCAGNCTNGTTCCGGCCAACCTCACGTACAGTGCGCCCGCTTNATCATCGAAGTACCAACCGGCTTGTGACTGGCTNTNCTCGTACTCAACGGAGGAGGCAAAGACGCGAAGAGGAGTGGNCCCTTCCACAACAGACTCCGGGGGGNNGTCNCGGCGAACTTTCAGTGTGTAGGAACGTTCCGCCAAGTCGTAGTCGCCACGAGGAGCCTCAATACGGATCAGGGTTCGATTCNNCTCAGCCTTTACGGTGACGTCNGTGATNGCGTAGTCACCGGACAGGTACGCCTTGGTTTTACCATCATCATCGTANATCGGGTACGAGGACTCGCCTCCGGGAAATATTTCCAGGGTGAGGTTTTCCGCTGTTTCCTGGCCCAGGTTCATCACTCTCTGTTGAGGAAGAATGCCNCCGGCCTTGACGAANATGGGCAANTGGTCCAGCGGGGTGACAATGTTGTGATAGCGCTGGCCCTCATAGGGCTCACCACTCCAGTAGTCATACCAGGTNCCNTCNGGTAGATAGACNACCCGCGTTTGCGCGCCCTTGGTGGTCACCGGGGCAATCAACAGATTNCGGCCAAACAGATACTGNTCATCAATNTCGTGGGTATTNTCATCCTCCTGNTACTCCAGNACCAACGCCCGCATCATNGGCATACCGGTCCGGTGCATCTGNTAGGCTTCGCTGTAGANATAGGGAATAAACCGGTAACGCATGCGATCGTACTGNNTGAAAATCCGCTCGGCCTCTTCTCCATAACGCCANGGCTCCTTGTAACCGGGGTGATCCATTCCGAACAGATGCGCGATNGGNCTGAAAAGCCCAAANTGGGTCCAGCGGATATAGAGCTCNGGATCCGGGTCGTGCTCGAANCCNCCCATATTGTGCGACCAGTANCCNACCCCCGACAGGCCCATATTGAGCCCGGCGCGAATGACCGGCTTGAAGTACTGCCACTCGCTCGGCCAGTCGCCCGCCCAGAGNTANGGGTAGCGTTGNATACCGGCGTAGCCTTCNCGCGTCANGTTGAAACCGCGCATCTGATTGTGTTCACTGAATTTCTCAAACGGCGCCTTGGCGTAGGCCAATGGAAATAGGTTGTGCAGGCGCTCGGCTTCCGGCCCGGTCGGTCCGGTCTTGTCACTCTCATTNGCCTTGCGNCCAAAGGCNCTGCCTTCATCNGTCTTGAAGAACATGGCGCCCTGNGAGGCCACCTTCANGGCGCCGTTCTCCCACCACCAGTCCACCGCGTCCGGGTCAAAAAAGTTGACGAACTCNCCGGTATTATTGGGCTCGGGATAGACCATCCCCGCATCCCGTGCCTGATCCAACAGNTTGTACTGTCTGCCATTGTCATAGCGTGGCCGNACGTGNACGCCCACCATGCTGTAANCCATGTCGTAGAGCTGATCGAACATGGCNTCCGGGTCATCNAAGGTTTCACGCCATTCAAANGTNGTNGCNCCACTNCCGCCCTGCTCACCGAACATCCGCCAGGTGGAATCCAGATGAATGATATCCACCGGGATTTCCTTTTCACGGAATGTCCGCCCCAGATTGACCACGTAATCGGTNGAGGTNTGCTTCTCGTAGCCCCAGGTGCCGCCACTGTAAGTCCCGACGTGCAGACCATGAGCGGGTTTGGGTAAGAGTGGTGACTTGCCGGTCACAGCGGTATATTGGTCCAGAAGCGAAGGAAAATCAGCGCCCGCCATGAAGTAGTAATCCAGCTCCCCGCCTTCCGCCTCAAATGAGTACACACCCGGTGTGGAGTGCCCCATATCCCAGTGGGAGGTATAGGGTGTATGGAGAAAAATACCGTAGCCGCGCGTGCTCATGAAAAACGGCACCGGGCTGTAGTTGGCCTCCAGAATATTGTAGGCCCCGATGATATGGGGGCGGCCCATGCCACGCCCGACGGTCAGCTCCAGCTGTTTGCCCCGCTGGTTGATAAAGTCCATACGCTGNCCAAANCCAAANACNTGNTCANTNTCCTGCAGCTTTTTATGGACCGAAACGCCTGCCGNTTGCTGAGNCATACCCCCTACNTCAATCCGCTCGGTAGACAGCAGGGTTCCATCAGAGGCATAGAACTCCAATCGCAANGGCGATTTATACACACGGACGAGCAACNGCTTTGATTCNAGCTCGTANAAATCAGNCTCCTCCGCGGTNTTGATTANGACCGGNGGCCAATCCCGCTNGGTGACCATAAGTCCGAGCGCCGCGTTCTCGTCAAACTCCCGATCCCAGCTGCTGCGCACACGCACCATGGAGGCGGTACAGAACTCGATCTGAACATCCGCATGCTCGGCGGAGATGAGCACTCTGTTGCCCTCCCTGACGGGCGACGATTGAACCGTGCCCGGGCCGAGCGCGTCCCGAGCTTTTGAGGATTCAGGCAACTCAGTAGCTTGNCTGTCAGTCGCNTGNGCAAAGGCNGCCAGACACAGGAGTGCCAGTAAGCAGTATTTCATGGGATTTCCTCGTCCGTTATCGCTGGTTATATCGAGGGATGGGCTTTGCCCGTTATTGCTGGGGNAATTCGTAAACGCGGAAGTTTTTGTAGCGNAACTGGGTCCANTTCATCTGCCGGAANCCGATTTTTCCGCNTCCCAGGGCATCGCCCGTATCGACACCGTCGACCANCGGGGCATTGTCCGTATAGTCGATCACCTTTCGATCGTCGATATACAGTCGAATTCGCTCGCCCTNTTTCACCAGGGTGATTTCATGCTCTTGCATGGATTCGGTCGGAATNCCGACCTCGCCTTTCTGCAACAGACTGAAGGTATTGTTCTTGCGTAAGTTGGCATGNCCCCGGCCCGGGTTATGGGCGGCNTTGGCNTAGTAGGAGATGTGGTAGCTNTTGATCTCGCCTTCGGTGTACTGGGTAAAGGTGCCATCCCGTTNCGGCAANTCGGGCGAAAAGATGTNCTGGCCATCAACCCCGATTGCGGCAAANAAAACNATCACCAGCCCCGCTTCGTCATCCAGATTCTGNGCNTCCCAGCGNGCGATAAAGNTNTCCGGGAAATCCTCGGGNCACCAGAANACGTGATGGCCCTGCTCGTCCGGGGAGTGCATTGCCATCCATCCNTCCTCGAAGGCGATTTCACCCGGGCCCTCCATCACCCANCCGGCTACCGATTCGGGATTGTCGAAGCTGGCCTGGTAGAGCAATTGACCCGGNTCGGGCNGANAGTCCGCCGTAGAACTCGCNTTGCGCTCCGGCGATACCANGGAACANCCNGCCANCANNCACNCCAGCAGCAGNCTCACCCATAAAGACCATGATCTATTGCTCATAGAGGCCTCNCTATTCCAGGTGNAAGACGTTCTTGAGTGGNGTAGACACCGGGCTGTTGTCGGCCTCGGNATCCATGATATCCGCCATGTAAGCCCACCACTTNTGCATGATCTCGGTCTGGGGTAACTCGTNCATANCATGATCATCCGTGCGCTTGAGTACCCCAAACAACTGNAGCGTCTGCGGGTGNAGAAAGATGGAGTAGTCCGAAACACCNGCGGCCTTNAGCTGGNCCACCAGCTCGGGCCAGATTTCGTCGTGACGNTTCTCATACTCNTGCTCGCAGCCCGGTTTNAGCTGCATGACGAANGCTATTTTTTCCATTGTCNNGTGACTCCAGAATGGCACTCTGGGCTGCCTCCGACGGAAGCAGCCCGAGNGAAGGACGATCAGATGTAATAGTTCATGTATTCGACCAACAGCANAATNGCCATGGACTGACCGTAGGGCATGGAGGTGAGNGGGATATCCCGGTAACCCTGNAGGTCNTCAAAGACCGGCGTGCCGAACGACACCTGCTGGAGCTCGCCGTCCGCACTGATATTATCCAGCACGGCTTTGACNGCNTTNAGGCCAACTTCTTCGTACTTTTTGTCGAGATAGCCTTTGCGAATGCCNTTCAGAATNCCGTAAGCAAANCCGGCGGCGGCCGAGGCCTCGAGGTAAGANTCGGGGTCATCCAACAGGGTGTGCCACAGGCCGTCTTNNTGCTGGGTTTCCTCCAGCGCTTTGACCTGGGCTTCCAGGGTTTCCTCCAGGAACATNCGCAGACCGTCGGTCTTNGGAANNTCNAGCANTTCAATAAACTCNGGAATCGAAATGGTNACCCAGCTGTTGCCNCGNGCCCACAGGGCATCGGCAAAGTTGTGGTTNCCNTCAAAGGTCCAGCCGTGGAACCAGAGNCCNGTNTTNCGNTCCGCCAGATATTTGATGTGCAACATGAATTGCCGCTTGGCCTCTTCCACATAGTGNGGACGNTCCANCAANAATCCGATTTTGGCCAGCGGCATGACGCTCATCATCAGCGTATCGTCCCACAACTGCTGATAGTTCACNGAGTTGTAGACNATNTGCTGAAGACCATTTTCNGTGGTCCGGGGCATATCCCGCATGACCCACTCCGCCCAGACATCCAGGTACGGNAGATGGCTGCGCTCTCCGGTNCGCTCATGCATATAGGCCAGGGTCAGGAACGGGGACATGGTGTTCACGTTCTTGGTGGGCGTACCTTCCTTGAGCCGGTCACTGAACCAGTCTTCNATGATCTTCCTGGGCTTTTCGTCGCCGGTAATNTCCCAGTATTTCATCAAGCCATAGAGGCCAATGCCGTGAGTCCACTCCCAGCCGGCCCAGCCTTTGGTATCAATCACNCGACCATCGTCGAGCTTGAGCAGNAACTCACCGGTTTCATCTTTGATGTTGACCAGATTATCGATCAACTTATCGATGGTGTTCCGGACCTGGGCGTATTCGATGTTATGTGCAACAGTTGGCATACTTCTTAAAACCTCTAGCGTATGAATCAATAAAAAACGTTTNCGGTATTATAGCTCGTCNGCGATCAGCGCCAGGTTCTGNATGGCCGCCAATCCCCATTGCGACGCGTCATTGGTCGATAACCAGGGCGCTTCCACCACCGGNTTGAGCACCTGAGGNGGTTTCACCTCCAGAATCGCCTGAAANTCACCGGTCCACTGGCGAGCAAATTCCTGGGGTAGCTGAAANTCCTGCCAGGCGCGTTTCGCCAGNGTGGCGNCNCCTTCCTGAGCGGCCGCGTAGGCGGTCAANCGCGAATGCGGTGCNTCCAGATGCGTGCCAAAGGCACGCCCNACCGCNGCCACTTTCTGTTCATCACTGGCATTGTACAGGCGGCAGTAGCGCAACCACGCCGCTTTGTATTCGGGCACATCGAGCAGTTGAATCAGCTCNGCNTTGATTTCCACCAGCCCGAACACCGAGCTCAGATGCGAAACCTCAATGTCACCCTCNGGGGGCGCCAGGAGNTTTTTNGTGTCGGCATCAAAGCCATAGGTNCCCGCAAAGAAGCCNTCGGGATGACNNCCGATNGTGCGCATGGCGCTTACCAGTCGATCCCGATACTGGTCATCCCCGGTCCNTTCCCAGGCNGTGAGCCAGTTGGCCGCNACCGAACCCCAGTCGGTGCCCACNTGCAATCGATNCGGGCCGGGGACCGGCTCGCGGTTTGGAAGCTTTCGGGTGGGATCGACACGGCGCAAGGCTTCACCGGCATCAATNACTTCATCAAGCACATCCGCCGTCCGGTCATCCCCGGTNAGGAANTAGTGGAACCGTCGATAGGCGGCGGTACTGATCCGNAGTTGCTTGGCGCTACAGCCCCAGTGNTGAACGTTGTGTCGAGTGCCCANCCCNCGGAATCGTCCGAGGTGATAGATGTCGACATCCCGGGTATGCCGGGTCATCGCTTCGGCCAACCGAAAGGTGTNGGGATCGCCGCTACGCANGAANGAGTACCAGAGCCACAGGTCCGGCGAGAGCTCGGAGTTGTCCCAGGCGTACCCGCCAATGTCGTAGCGCCAGACATGGCGGTCGACATCGTAGGTGTGCATCACATCGCCGTAATCCCAGAATCCGTACCAGTGGTGCTGATCTACCTGTCGACAGTAATGCTCGACCTGCCAGGCCAGGCGGTCTTCGATCTGCTTTTTCCGGGTCGAGGAACGATCCGGCAGGCTCCAGAGAGCACCAAAGACACCGGATTTCAAATAGTCCTCCGGGGCGGCAACCACCTGCGCGGGCTTGCTGATTTCCTTCGCCCAGTTCACCGTCTCCGTGCGCGAGGGCGTCGAGGACAGCACACACAGGACAAAGTCCGTGGTCCGCGCCACACCGTAGGCGGTATCGAAGCCGGGTTCATAATCTTCGTAAGTGATTTTCAGCGCATCCAACTGCTGCTCGTAGGTCTCTTGCCCCATGCCATCGTGATAGAAGCGCACATCCATTGGTGGCGCCTCGGGCGACCAGAACCAGAGCGTGGCTTGCGATACGTCGCGCCCGGCGTTGCGGATATCCACCTGAACCGGGTGCAGTTGCCAGAAATCCCGCATCCCGAACAGTACGCCCCCGGAGGCTCCACCCACATAGGCCACGCCGCTGGCGCGCCGGCCCTGATCGGCATTGATCCAGGCGTGGCCGCTCTGGGTGCGTTTTTTGATGGTGAAGCCGTTGGCATTCAGTTGCGACAGCGTGAAATCATTCCACACCGGCACATAGTGCAGCAGGCCGGTTACCCTCGGGTTCCATTCACTCAAGGGCGGCGTTTTGCGCCCGGCAAGCTGTGCCTCCCGCACGGCTTTGCCCGGGTCCTGACGAAGCCCGGTAATGCCTTTGGGTGACTCGGCCCAGAGGCCGTCATTCTCACCCACAAAGCGCACATGGCGATCATACAGCTCGTCGCGCTGGAGCACGTCAAAGCGTAAACCCAGACCGCGAATAAAATCTTTCTGATCATCCAGGTCATAGATGAAGGTATGACTGATTCGAAGGGACTCGGCGCCGCTATAAAAGTAGAGTCGGACCGTGAAGGGCAACCACTCTTTTCCGGACTCCGCCTTGTGCTTGCCCTCGATTTTGACAACGGCACGCACCGGGCCCTCCTGTTCGATCGTGACCCGATCCGTCCGGGACTGGAAGGTCTCCACCCGGGAGACCGGCTCACTCGGGTCTACCTGATCCTGCACGAGGCCCACCAGACGAGCGTTCCGGGCGACCATCGCATCACCGCGAGTCATTGAGCCAATCAGGTAATCCCCCGAGGTGGGTACCGATACCTTGACCCGACCGGTGTCGATCTCAATGGCGTCCGCTCCGGAGGTCACACGAACGGGCCACTCCGGCGCAGCGTTACGACCTTTGGTGACCTGGAACTGCTTTCCGAGCGCGATGCCCGCCGGCACGGCGTGGGCCGTCCACTTGATACTGCCATCCGGCCAGTAAGCGGTAGGCCAACTCTGCAGGGGCACCCGGCGTCCATCTTCTGTGTTCAGACAGAGTGAGTCGTTGACGGAGAGTTCACCCTCGGCCCAGGGCTGACCCCAGGTGGTACCGGCTTTGGCCGCCGGTTCGTCTCCTTCAAGCCAACTTAAATGACCCGCCTGGCGCGTCGGCACCAGGGAGGAACCGGAGGTGGCACAACCGCTGGACAGGGCTTGCAAAGTCAGGGGGAGAGAGGCGGCCACACCACCTCTCTTAAGAAACTCTCGTCGATTCATTGCAGGAGCACTCTAACGTTGATCTGCGTTTGTCTTATCGTTGTCAGGCCGCACAGGCCCCACCCTCTCATCCACGAAACGTTATCACAACCGACGATTATTGACAATATTTGATTTATAATGACTTTTTGTGATTCCTGGGCTACCCTTTTGCCCCCAATGATGATGCCAGATTCAGGGTTTAACCATGTCCTACCGCAACAATCATTACACCCACATTCATGACACCTGGGACGACGCGCTTGCCAACCGGCTCTCGCCGCTGGAGGCACTGGTGTACCGCTCAAACCGGCTTGGCGAGGATCACCGGATCACCCCGACCGGCGGCGGCAGCACCTCACTGAAGGTTATTGAAAAAGACCCGGTCAGCGGTCAGCCCGTGGAGGTCATATGGATCAAAAGTGCCGGGACGGATCTGAAAACCTCACGCAGAAGTCAGTTCTCTCCTCTGTACCAAGAGAGGCTGATGGCCTTGAGGCACCACTATCAACGGTTACGCCGCGCAAACACTCGGCCCACGGCCAGCGAGCCCTTCAAGGCCGCCACATTCAACCGGGCCGCGCCGGCCCCTTCCGTGGACACGCCNCTNCACGCATTGATGCCCTACGCCCACGTCAACCACATTCATCCNTGTGCGGCGATTGCCGTGGGGGCCTGTAAAAACTCCAGGGCGCTGACGCAACGCATCTGGGGTCACACTATGCTCTGGGTACCCCNGGCACGCCCGGGCTTCGAGCAGGGCATCCCTTTGCAAGCGGCCTGGAATCGTAACCCCGACGCGAAAGGTGCNCTATTGGCNGGTAACGGCATCGCCACCTGGTCCGATGANAACAGACTCTGCTACCGACAGACGCTGGACATCATTGAGGCGGCATCCCGCTANATCGCCGCACGGGACAAGGGCGATAAAACCTTCGGNGGTCCGCGCCATAGNGACCTGAGNGCNCCGACGCGACAGAATGTCCTGAAGCGAATTCTGCCGTTTNTGANCGATCTGNTATCCGATGGNAACCCGGTGNTCGGGACCGTNGANTCNGNGNCNGANGTGATGCGNTTCGTCAACTCGGTCGATGCTCCCCGCCTGGCAGCCAAAGGCGTCGCCTGCCTGCATCACCTCAGACACACCAAACTGAAACCGCTGTACATTCCCTGGAACCCTGAAGGCGATACCCTGGAGACNCTNAAGCAGAAGCTCGAACAGGGCGTTGCNCGCTACCGGGACACGCGTCGCGNCCGNGCCGGTTCCAGCACCCAAGGCGAAGTGCCNGCGGTCTGCCTGATACCCGGTGTNGGATTGATTGCCTTGGGTCAAAGCAAAAAGGGCTCTCGCCTGACGGCGGAAGCCTATCAAAATGCCATTGANGTCATGCGCTGTGCCGAGGCTATCGACNCCTATGTGGGCTTATCANCGCAGGAAGCCCAACTNCTGGACAGCCTCTGAAGCGACACGGCTCATCGATCCGCTTGAGCACGAAACTAATGCAACACAAAAAAAGGGCCAGACTGACGTCTGGCCCTTTTTTTGTGTTNACGAACTGGGNCGAAAACGCCCCAGAGCTCCGCGATTACGGTGTNCAAGCAATCGCTTGCGGAGCGTTTTCCGTGGTCAGCGCATTGATGTACAGGTAGTCGACATTGCCCAGACCGCCGCCNGAGCCGGCGTACAGGGTAATATCGGTCTCGCCTGACTCAAGCTCNAGATCAACACTGGACTCCATCCAGGTATCCCAGGCCGAGGTGGACTCCATATCGATCTGGGCCACGCCNATCTGGCTGTTGATATCNACACGGGCGAANCGGTTATCCCCCGCACCGTTGGCGTANCGAACCAGCAGACGGTAGGTGCCCGCATCCCGAATGTTGACCTTGTAGGTGATGNACTCACCTTCGGCNTTATCGGTATTGGAGAAACCATCNCCCTCAAANCCGGCCCAGTTGCTCTCGATCAACCCATTGGACATCTCGCAGTAACCATCTTCGTTCTCNTTGATGGTCAGGCTGGTNGTACTCGGGTTTTCCTCATAGACCAGCTCCGTGGAGGGCTCGCCGACAATGACATCGCCATTGGCCATGGTGACCCGCATGAAGTACCAGTAGGACTGCAGTTCCACCAGACCCTCGTACTCGGCGTACACACCGCGCAGCTCCAGACCTTCGGACACCACCACGGTGGCACCTTCNGCGGACGCNTNGGTNTTGCGCAGGATTTCGATCTGGCTGATNTCNCCCTGGAAGTTTTCCAGGTTCCANTCGATGCGNATACCACCNTCTTCCAGACGCGTGAGGATATTGGTTTCCGGCTCNGGCAGCTCGAACAAAACTTCACCTTCCGGATCNGTATTGANNACNGTGCCATCCTGCAGAGTTACCTCGAAGGANTACCANTAGGTTTCATTCTGNGTAAANCCNTTNTCNCCNCCGGTNTCGCGCANGCGACCNTCAAGCGCTCTNACNTCTNCACGCACCAGNGTNNTTCCNGTCAGCGANNCACTGGTGTTNCGGTACAGNTCAACANTGNCAATNTNCTGNCCAAAGTTCCACAGNTTCCAAGTCAGATTGATGGTGCCCAGCGCCGGGTCAAGCTCGGCTGACAGGTTGGTGACATTGCTCTCCAGACCAAAACCGAAGGGACCAACGATCTCCGCACTGGCGACCTGCTTGAACATATACCAGTACCCCTGGCCTTCGATAAAGCCACCCTCNGGCCCAGCATCTTCAAAGCAGCCCTCGTAGATCACCGCTGGATCGCTGATCGGGTAGATCCGCGAGCGGCCACTGGCCTGGTTCTGATCGTTGCGGTANAGCTCATTATAAGTCGCACCGGGCGCAACGTTCTCAAGGTCCCAACATACTGTCATGACACCNTCGGCATAGGTAGCGCTCAGGTTGGAGGCTTCTACCACCAGGTTTTCCCCNAAGGCTGGAGCCGCGTCAATGATATTACCCTCTACCGTGGTCAGCTCGACCCAGTAGTAGTACTTACCACCCTCTTCTGTNTCGCCATCGGTCCAGGTTTTTGCGTCCGGNTTAACCTCTGCGTANGCCATAGAAGGTTTTTCNGGCACATTCTCGACATCATCGGTCTNAGCGCGATAAATNTAAATATCGNTCAACTCGAGGTCGGTCACCCAAGTGAGGTCGACGTAGTTGTTGGAACTGGCCGCCTCGACACGGGGAATCTGCGTGGATGTCAGTCGTGTCTGATAGGGACCATCAATACCGGCGATTGCATTGCCATCCAGATCGGTGNCTTCAACCCAGTANTAGTAGGTCACATCCGGGCTTGCTGAATCGTCAACGAACGATGTCTCACCACCTTCGGCCACACCCACACTGGTCGCGGAATCGCGCGCATCGGATTCACTCCGGAACACTTCAAAGGAGTCGAGCTCCGCGTCACCGGGAATCACCTTGACCAGAACATTGTCATTATTGCCCTGGACGACAGCGGCACTGACAGGCTCGGCCGGGACCGCNTGGGTTTTGAACTGCGGAAGTTCCTTCACGATATGATCGTACAGCTTCATATCCGAACCCATATAGAAGCTGGGGTGCGGAGGCTGATTGTAACCAACGTTCTGCCACGCAATGGCAGTACGATACTGACGATCATGCATCAGNGTGGGCAAGCGGACATCGGTGGGAATATTGCTNGAGTANACCATCAACCGGGTGCTGGCCTCATTNGCNAACACCACCTCTTCACGCCAGTCGCCCANCAGGTCGGCGGACAGNGCNGGGGTCGCCTTGGTNCCATTGTTGGACACCGCCAGACCATTGGCGAANGTACCNGCATTCAGCANNGGCTCTTCCACCAGCATGGATTCAGGGTTCCANTTGGTGATTTCGGTACCATCCAGCATTTCGCGGTTGAGNTCGCCGTCCCACCAGACCATAAAGTTCATGGCCGGCTTNTTCTCNGAAATGACGGNACCATCGGANGCCATCAGACCACCGCGAGAACCCCANCTNTCCAGNCCNGGATANTTCGGATCGATATCCCCGGTNACGCCGCGACCNACNTCATCNCCNTCGCCATTNCTNGGCTGNGANATCAGNATNTCNCCNGTTNCGGCATCGTGNACTTCCACACCAAAATTNCCNTCNTCGGTNATGTAGGCGCTGGAACTTTCGTGAACCATGAANATTTCCAGACCGGGNTTNTCCGGAATNATNTCNGTGACGTGNANNGCGTCNCCNTGTCCGAGNCCNGTGCTGTANAGCGGAGTACCATTGTCATCCAGGGTCGCCGCCCCGAANATNATCTCATCTTTACCGTCACTGTCGACATCGGCCACACTCAGACTGTGNGCGCCCTGCCCNGCCAGACTTGGNCCAGACTCATCCTCAGCCGAGTCATAGACCCAGTTTTGAGTCAGGGTGCTTCCATCGAANTTGAACGTCGCCACNACNGCACGGGTGTANTAGCCNCGNGACATNACCAGACTNGGCGTCTGGCCATCCAGATACGCAACGCCCGCCAGGAAACGGTCAACCCGGTTGCCGTAGTCGTCACCCCAGATTGCGTTGATATCCTCACCGCGAGGTGGAATATAATCAACGGTACTGATGGCTTCACCGGAAATGCCATCGAACATGGTCAGGTACTCGGGACCATCCAGAATATAACCGCCATCGTTGCGATAAACAGCTTCGGCGTCGCCAATCACGGTACCGCGACCGTCGACAGTGCCATCGGCGGTCTTCATCGCCACTTCGGCGCGGCCGTCCTGATTAAAGTCGTAGGCAATAAACTGGGTATAGTGAGCGCCGGCACGAATATTCGGCCCCAGGTTGATGCGCCAGAGGAAATCGCCTTCCATCGTATAGGCATCAATGAGCACATCACCGGTTTTGCCGGACTGCGCATTGTCTTTGGCGTTGTCGGGGTTCCACTTGACGATCAGTTCATACTGGCCGTCACCGGTCAAATCAGCGGCAGAGGCATCGTTGGCTGAGTAGCTGTACTCTTCTCCATCGACAAAGCCATTGGCCGGTTTGTTCAGGGGGATACTCAGATAAGGCGTCTCTGGTGCGGCAACGACCGCCGAGACATCTTTCTGCTCATCGTCAACCAGAGCTTCGATCTGATAGGTATCGCCCGGCATCCCGTTGGGGTCTTCCAAGAAAGTGGGCTCTCCGGGGCGAACCGTCCGGAAGAACTCGTCGTTTTTGTAGACGGCAAAGATGATTCGCTGCTCGTCCAGGCCGGACCAGCGCCAACTGAGGACATTGCCTTCTTCCTCGCCAGGCATTACTACCAACCCGCGATCAAGGTATTCGACATTGGAGCTGCCGCTGGTGTCGCGCTCAGCGTCGGTCAATGGTGGAGCGTTGAAGGGCTCTGCCGGTGTGTACTCGTCATCACAGGCCACCAGCATCGTGGATAACAACACAGGTACCAGCGGTACCGCCAGTGCCCGTATTTTGCCTTTGGAGTAACTTCCGTCTTTTCTCATTATGCAATCTCCGAAAGTGATCTTACGAAAGAGATGTAGAATTAGCGGTTAAAACTACATGGCGATGAAACTGAATTCTTATTTAGGGTGAAAAGACCAACGGAATTAGTCATTTATCATTATGTAACTGCTAACAAAAAACCATCAATGATCATATTACATCAGCTTCAATCACGATTCTAGTGCTTTTCGTCGTTGTTTTCCAATAGTTTTCAAACTTCTAAAAGCCACACCTCCCTCTCTCCGCCAAGGCAGGGTTGCGAAGAAAACGAGGCCATCCTGCCTACGCCACATAAGGTTCTATTGACCATATACCTTCCGGGAACGGTGTCATGCAGGCCCACGCTATGGGGCGGCACCCCGGGGAACCACTGAGCGCACTGCCGGATATCGCACTGACGGCCAATTACTCCAGCGCCACCAGGCACAGCCATCCAGGCACTTCTATATATGCACCTAAAACCGGAATATTATTCTTAAACGGAATAATAAAGTCAGTTTTAAAATCTATTTGAGATTGAAATGACTGCTAGTGACTGCAACGCAGGGTTATTGTGGTTACATTTTGTTGAATTTGATTTTTTTTGGTTATACTATGGGGACTGTTAGCAAAGTAACCATTACATAAAATTTCCACTTACTAACATTTAAGGCGGGATTTAATAATGAATAACTACAATCAGTCTGAAAAGCTTGATTGCACCAAGACAACACCACTCTTTAAAAAGAATTCACTAGCCAGTCGTATTGCTTCCATTGTTCTGGCCGGGGCCGCATGCAGCACCTTTATGGTGACCAACGCCTACGCGCAAGAGCAACAGGACGACGAACAGCAAAGCCAATCTCAGAACGACAACGCGTCGTCCGAAGATACCGTGCTTGAAGAGGTATTGGTCACCGGCATCCGTCAGAGCTACACAAGTGCTCTGGATCGGAAGCGCGAAGCCGGCACCATGATGGACTCCCTGGTGGCCGAAGACATCAGTGAATTCCCCGACAAGAACATCGGTGAAGCACTGCAGCGAATTTCCGGCATTCAGCTCAACCGCGATATGGGTGAAGGTACCTCCGTCAGTGTTCGTGGCGTTGAGTCAGGCCTGGTGCGAGTTGAGCTGAACGGTGTGACCGCCATGGGTATGGGCGGCAGCCGCAGTGTAGACTTCCGGGACATGGCCTCAGAGCTGGTCAAGTCAATTGACGTCTATAAGGGCTCTGAGGCACGACTCACCGAAGGTGGCGTGGGCGGTACCATTCAGATCAACACGCGCAAACCCAACGAATTTGAAGAAAATTTCCTATCAATCAATGGCGAAGCCCAGTATAACTCCATGATTGATGAGGTTATGCCCAAGTACAACCTGACCGGCGTCTACAAAGCATCCGATCGTCTGGGCTTCCTGGTGAATATTACTGGCTCTGATGTGCACACCATGCTGCACGGCCTGCGTAACACCAACTGGCAGAAATACCACGATGTTGACGGGGTCGCCAGCAAAACCTCAGTCGACCAGCTTTATGCAGACTACTCCACCCAACAGGAGTGTATGGATGCGGGGCTCGATTCAGCCAGCGAAACAGCTTGCCTGGAGCAGTGGCACGAATACAGCCCAAGCACCCCGCGTTATAGTATCTGGGGTCGCGAGGAAAACCGATTGTCAGCCAACGTCGAAATGCAGTACGCGGTAACCGACAACCTGTCTTTCGACTTATCCTATACCGACGGTGAGCGTGAAAAACTGGCGACCGACCGAAACTTCCAGGTAGAAGTCGGTTCGGCCTTTGATATCGACAGCGCAGTGGTCGATGCCAACAAGAACGTTACCCAATTCGTAACCAATGGTATGAACGCGGCCGGCACACCTATTGGTGCCACCATCCGAAACCGGACCCTGAACTTTGACTGGACCCAGGAGCGCAAGGTGATGCGTGCCGGGTTCGACTATATCAACGACAACCTGGCGATCGATGGCTATATCGCTCGGTCCACCACCTTTGAAGACATCGATTCCCGGGATACCCAGACCGCCCAGAACAACGTGGGGGGAATTGTCGTTACTCAGGTCAATGACCTTCCGGAAATCGACTTTACCGACGCCTACATCATCAATCAGGACGACGTTGAAGATACCTTCAATACTTTCAACTACAATGACGGCACTCAGTACACCTCTCTGGACCGCTTCAAGTACGCGCCTTCCCAGAGCGAAGCATCTGAGAATATTGCCAAATTTGATGTGACCTACAGTCCCGAGCAGAGCTTTTTCACCGCCTACCGTACCGGTTTTATCGCCACCGACCAGGACTTCGCCAACAACGCCTGGGGCTACAACCTGATGCAGACCGTAGGCAACCCCTATACCGTCGATGGTGAAACCCGCATCTGGACCCAGGACGATCACGAGGCGGTGCTGCTTGGAAACCGTTTTGCGACGGACAAGTTCTTCCGGGATTACAACCCTGGCGTGGATATCATCGAGAGTTACATGGCCGTTGATACCGAGCCTTACCTGGCGGCCCTGCTTGAACGCAGCGGCTTCAGTTCCGCCGAAGCGGCGCGCGGTAACCTGCAACCCATCGACAGCCGTTACGACATCAATGTCCAGACCCAGTCCGCCTACGTACAGGCCGATTTCGAGACCGATGTCGGCAGCATGGTACTGCGTGGTAACTTTGGTGTTCGGGTCGCCCGCACTCAGACCGAATCGGAAGGCTTCACTCGCATCCGGGTGCTCGTAGAGCAGACCGACGAAGATGGCAACCCGATTTACGGCCCCAACGGCGAAGACCTGGCCGGTGTCGAAGATCCGGATGATCCGCGCGCTTTCGAAGGTCGCCAGACCGTCGAGGAAGACTTCGTGGATGTCCTGCCCAGCCTGAACCTGACCCTGGAAATGATCGAAGGGCTGGAAGCCTATCTGGGCGTGGCGAAAGTAATGGCTCGTCCGCAGATCAACGACCTGAACATCAACGCCGATTGTACTCTGCGCGATTATCCGCTCGCACGTGATCAGATGATCCCGAACACCTGTACCGCAGGTAACCCGGACCTGGATCCCTACCGCGCGACTCAGGGTGAGGTGGCTTTGACCTGGTATCCGAATGAAAGCTCCATTCTGTCCGGTGCCTATTTCGTTAAGGACATCACCAGCTACATCTTCGGTGCAGAAACNCAGCAGGACGTGGACTTCTTCAACGACGGCACCCTNTGGGATGTTCGCCAGCAGGTGAACAAAGAGGGTATCACTACCAAGGGCTTTGAATTTCAGGCCTCNACTTTCTTTGACTTCCTGCCCGAGCCNTTCAACAACACCGGTGCGAAAGCCAACTACACCTATATCACCGCCGANAACGTNGATGANTTCAANCCGCTGACCGGCGAGCAGATGCCGTTGCGTGGCCAGTCAGAGAACTCCTACAACCTCGAAGCCTTCTACGAGGACGACACCTGGAGCCTCAAGCTGGCCTACAACTACCGCGATGAATACTATTCGCGCGTGTTTGACGGCCTGCCGGTATTCGTGGATGCCAGCGGTTACATCGACGGTAAGATCACCTATACCTATGATGAAAACCTGAAGTTCTACGTCGATGCGCGGAACNTGGGTAAAGAAGTGAAGCTGGAAACCTCCGGTGTCGGACGGACCAATGACNTNCAGTGGTCTGGCCGCATGTTNTCCGCTGGTTTCACCTACCGGATGTAAGTGCTCTCCTNAAGCAACACCCCCTTTAAGGCACCCTTTGGGTGCCTTTTTTTGTGCTCGACTGAGAGGGGAAACGTNAGACAAAAAAAAGCTGCTGATTGGAGAATCAGCAGCAAGCCGAGGAGGAGATCAGAAGTCGTGATTGCTCGGTGGTAGTCGGCGCTGGTAAACCAGGAGACAGGAGAACACCGGACCTGAGAAAAGCTATTGAGCGGACTCGAGGGGCCGGGTGAGAGAATGCTCTCTGTGCGACACCGGGTGTACTATCAACGGAGCAACCTGAATCCCAACTTCCACACNATGGTAGGTTTTTTCAGCCAACTCGTCAATCATTTTAAATCAATAACAATCGTTATAAATCATTTAAGGTCGTTATCTGTCTCGTTTCGCCGGGCAGGACTTCCGCGAGTCAGTTCTTAGCGAGGGCGCCACTCCAACACATGAATGGCGGTTGCTTCCTGCTGTTTTCCAACGGTGTCATCGCCATCAACCTGCGCCACACGCTGTAACAACATATGAGCTTGNTGATTGCCNGACCATTGCGCCGGATCGATGGAGGGCTCCCANGCGCCAACCGAACTCTCAGTCAGGTACCGGTAACGCCATTCAGCCCCGGANAGATTCGNTAACGANGCGCCNANAACGCGTCCACCGTGNTGGTCACTGCGATACACAAGGTGAATTCGCTCCGCGNTCTCCTCCACCAGCAACGCCGCCCGGGAGATCGGAGGCTTCTTGGTACCGCCTCCCGCCAGAGTGAACGGCTGCGCCGCCTTGGGTCCGGCAATAAAATTCCAGCCNTCTGACGAGGGGTACACAATGTTGAACCCCGGATTATCACCCGGGTTTTCAGACCAGTAGGAGGTCACAAAAGGAACGCCGTTTGCCGAAACCGCAACGGCGGGAGGGTTCATCAGGTTGCTGTTCTGCTCGATGACGTGGGCAACCTCTGCGCTACGTTGGGTGATCGGGAGCCTGTACGGCGTACCGTCGCGACGTCGCCANGNATCCCCGCCATCCACTGATTCTGCATACAGCAGATCGTGATTGGTGGCGACGTCGGGCGACTCTCGCCACACCCATGCCAGATGCAGCGTATCGTCGGGGCCAACCACCATGTCCCAGTAAGCGCTTCGCTCCCCGTCTCCGTCGATGAGGTTATCCTGTCTTCGGGTCCAGCGTTGGCGCTGTGCATCGTAGTGGTTCAGAACCACCTTCCCCCTACCCGACGCACCATCCCGGTAAACAAACAACAGGTTGCCGTTGCTGAGCCGGAAGAATTGCGGATAGGTGACTTTATCCTCCTCAGAGCCGACCATCTCCATAGGGTCCGTCATCTCTAGACTGCCGGGGGCTTCAGCGACGCTATAGCTCAACGGCGAATCGTGATGCCCCCACGCGAGATGCAGATAACCCCNTCCGTCCACGATCAGACTGATGGAGTTGTGCGCATCCCGCGTATTGGCAAAAAACGGGGTCTCCCTCCTTTGCCAGTGCGACGAGCCCAATGGGCGCTTGGCCAGGATCACCCGGCCTTCGGGGTCGTAGTACCCGGCGTACTGGTGCCCGCCGTGAGTAAAGAGCATCTGGCGGGTTCCGGCCACCACATTGACCGAACTTCCCGAGAANGCCTCAGGCCCCAGCGGNATCTGATCGACNCCNGCGGCCTGNGNCCNCNGCCAGTCNNCCTNGNGCGAATGCNNACTNCAGGCACCCAGTGCGANCGCGACCAGCATNGCGGCACCGACNANNCTATGNNNCCCNGNGANGNTCNTCANTCNTNATCNCTTCCAATATAGAANCTGGGATGGGGAGGCTGATTATAGGACGTGTTCTGCCAGGCNATGGCGAGCCGGTATTGCAGGTCATGCATCAGCGTGGTGAATCCGTGCTCGCTGGGAATAGGNGTGGAGTAGATCCGGAGAAACCGATTATCCTCCGAGCGCAATATAATCTCCTCGCGCCAATCACCAAAAATATCNCCCGATAGCGCCGGAGTGGCTTTGGTTCCGTTATTGGAGGTCATACCACTGGCCTCCATCAGAGTATCGACCTGCTCGGTTTCCCAATTCCACTTGTAGACGGTATTGTGATTGAGCAGCTCTCGCTGCAGGTCACCATCCCACCAGACGGCAAAATTGACCGGACCAGGACGCTGGGCGCCGGTGGATTTTCCGTTGATATCGAACAACTCCGGCGCATTCAGTGCCCAGACCTCAGCGCCGGGGAAGCGCGGATCAATATTGGCGGCCAGCCCCCGGCCATTGTCTTTCCGGGCGCTTTTCGTCCAGAGGACCCGGCCGCTCTGCGCATCAATCAGTGCGGAGCCAATGCCACCGTTTCCGCGAATGTCCTCATAAACACCAAACACTTCAAGGCCTGGGTTTTCCGGGTCCAGATCCGATACGTGCAGAGCATCGCCATGACCGAACCCAGTGCTCCATTTCGGGGAACCATCGTGATCGACGGCCATGGCACCGTAAATGATTTCATCTTTTCGGTCGCCATCGATATCCGCTACGGACAGCTGATGATTGCCTTGCCCGGCGTACTCGTCAGGTATCTCCTCTGACAGGGTATCAAAGGTCCACCGGGTAGAAATTTCGCCATCCCGGAAATCGTAAGCGGCAATAACGGTGCGCTCGTAGTAGCCACGGGCCATAACGATACTGGGCATCTCGCCGTCCAGAAAGGCAACACCGGCAAGATAGCGCTCAGACCGGTTGCCATAGCCATCCCCCCACAGCGACTTCATCTCATCCATCGTCGGGTTATCGTTGCCCGGAGCACGCTGGGGTATATAGGGCTTGGTATCCAGAACCCGACCGGTTTCGCCATCGAACACGGAGAAGTACTCCGGGCCTTTGAGAATTCGTCCTTTGAGTTCACCCAGATAGCGCCCGTCTTCGGTAACCTTTGATCCCGTGCGGTCTCTCACCTCAGGATTCCCGCTGTGAGAGACCCAATCGGCGTCCGCCGACCCGATCACATTGCCTTCTCCATCCACGGTTCCATCAGCGGTTTTCATGGCGATCTCCGCGCGGCCATCGCCATCAAAGTCATACACCATGAACTGGGTGTAGTGGGCACCGGAGCGGATATTCCGGCCCAGATCGATCCGCCAGAGCCGTTCACCGTCCAGAGTATAGGCATCGATCAGGGCGTTACCCGTATAGCCACCCTGGGAGTTATCTTTTGCGTTTGAAGGATCCCACTTGAGAATGATTTCATACTGGCCATCGCCATCCAGGTCGCCAACGCTGGCATCGTTGGCGGTGTAGTGATAGCGATCACCATCGGGCGTCACACCGTCTTCCGGCACATCCAACGGAATTTCAAGATAAGGGGCGCTCCAGGTGGTTGCCACATCAACGATCTGGCCATCGGTTTTCAGTTGATACTCGTCACCGGCTTTTCCTTCCGGGTCCATAAAGTTGGAACGCCCGTTAATGGGCTGCTCCGAAATCAATTCGCCGTTCCGATACACTGAAAATGACAGACCGTCAGGGTCCTGATACAACTGTCGCCAGGAAACAAGCACACCCTTATCAGAAGGTATCGCCACCAATCCGCGATTCAGGTGCTCCAGGAACCGGCCGTCCTGGCTTCCGGATTTTACGTCGGCCAGTTTTATTACCTTCTGATCCGCTCCCTTCGCCACCGATGGATCGCTGTCATTCAATGCGGTACCACAACCGGGCAGTGTGACGAGCAACAGCAGTCCCAGCGGGGCCCGGCGGAATGAGCGCTTGGTGTTATGCAACGTTATTTTCATGATTGAACCTGCATTTGGTCGATAAGGTTGATTGGCTATAGAAACGATGCGACTTTTCTCAGAGCGATGCAGCCGAAGACTCCACTGCCAACGCCTGACAATAGTTCCGCCATTGCGCCCTGTAGTGATCCAGACCGTCGATCGACAATGGCTCACAAAGGGTTCCGCCTTCGGGACTTTGCGGGTCGGAAAGCGCCAGAGACGCCGCGCCCTTGACGGTTCCCGTCGAGTCATTGGACAGATACACCGGATTATCACCGCGCAGCGTTGCAAGCATTCGGCACAGCAGGCTGTTCTTCAGGAAGGCCCCCTCAACAAACACCGCGCCCCGAGCCTTGAGAAGATCGAGCTCAAGGTCCAGCATCAATGCACTGTAAACCGACGCCAGAGCGGCCCCGTTTATGCGATCGATACTCCCCACAATTCGCCCCGGCGTTCCGGAAAACGGGCCCGAGGTATCACAGAACTGAGGCAGCGCGTAGACGGCGTCCGCCAGGACGGTGTCGATATCCTCAACACTGAAAGGCTCCTCCGGATAGGATCCCAGGCGGTAACAGATGGCTTCGTACTCCCGCCCGCCCATAAAGCGGGCACAGGGCACCGGAGTCCCCCGGCAATCGACATTCATCAGCATGTCCCGGGATTCGTCGAGTTCGGCGTTACCTCCGCTGTTGGTCATGGTGATCGCCCAGGTTCCGGTAGAAATCACAGAGAAAGGCTGGCCATCATTCTGGAGCAGATACCGCAAGTAACTGGCGTTGCTGTCATGGATGCCCACCGCAACCTGACAGGAAGCGGGCAAACCGGTTCGGGCGATGAAATCGGAACACACCGGGCCCACCAGACTGTCGGCGGTTTTCAGCTCGGGAAACAGTGCTCGCCACCCCATCCGATCAACCAGCGATGAGTAATCGTTTCGCTCCGGAGCCCAAAGGTCGGTATGACAACCGAGCGAGGTTCTTTCGGCGCAGCGCTCACCGGTCATCCGCCACACCCAGTATTGGGGGTACAACAGAATATCGGTGGCTTGCCCGAACGCCTGGGGAAACCGTTGCTGCAACCAGTACAATTGCCGCCCCAGGTTCAGGCCCGCCGACAGATCGGGAGAGCGGGTTTCGGAGAAATCCGGTCGAACGCCGGTGTAGTCCCCAGTTATTGCGTCAGGGCCCGCGTATTCATAATCCAGAATCGGAAGCACCAGCCCATTACCGGAGCCTTGCCTATCAACGAGGGCCGCCGTAGCGCCGTGGGTGGTGACACTGATTGCGGTGATGGAAAAC
Organism: Marinimicrobium sp.; assembly: GCF_002695945.1. Taxonomy (NCBI): domain Bacteria; kingdom Pseudomonadati; phylum Pseudomonadota; class Gammaproteobacteria; order Cellvibrionales; family Cellvibrionaceae; genus Marinimicrobium; species Marinimicrobium sp. The sequence continues at coordinate 36,239 of NZ_NZQP01000033.1, forward strand.
GCGTCCGACACCTCGCGAACCGCCTCGCAGAACCAGTCCCATATGGCATCCACATCGAAGTGGGGATAAAGCGGATTCTCTACCACGGCATTGCGCCTGGTTTTCTCGAACCGNCTCTCGAGATGCTCATCGAGAACATGCACTTTAATGTTGGTTTTACCAATATCCAGAATCAGAATNTTACTCATTGAGACAAATTCACCATGTCGTGTTGTCGCCGGGATAGCTGCATGATTCACCCCGGTTCAAGTCAAGTGTTCCGGTTAACGTTGGGCGTGCTTCTCTTTCAAGTGGGACCANAGGGTCGCCGANANCAGATAAGTCGCCGTTGGAAGAAAGACCCAGTGTTTGACCAGGTCAATGTTACCCGAATCGACGCTNTACAGCCCNAGCCCCAAGCAAACCAACAACGAGCCGATCGCCACCACAGCGGATGCGGCCATGGCGGGCGAACCGAAGCGGCCNNCGTCAGCGCCAGCTCGCGTCTGNGGCGCATGCAGATACTGCTGTTCGGCCTGCTTGCGCTGCGCCTCCTCCGCTTCGTGCACCGANGATTGCNNNTAGGANCNGGCCGCCCCACTCCAGGCCGCCAGGGCGGTATACACGGCCGTCGCGGTAACCCAGGTCGGNATNAGCAGGAAAAACAGATGAATGCCCAANCGGTGAAAACCCCATGCCGCGCACAGNGACAGAAGCCAGGCCAGGCATGCGGGCCANTTGAGATAGGCCTTTCGATAATGGTTCCAGTATCGGGTCAGGCCAATCCGGGGAAAGATCCAGTGTTCGGTCACAATGACCGCNCCAATNGGCGCCAGGATCAGCCCCATCAGGCCCACAAAACTCATCAACTGGGTAAACACAAACGGGAAACAGGCGATGACGGTAGTCACNGCACCGGTAATGGCGGTGACCGTGGTGCGACGCCACCGNGGATGCAATGACTGAAACGCNANCCCGGCCCGNTAAATGGTCGGATTGGACGTTGTCCAACCCGCGATGATGACGACCAATATCCCGGTCGCGCCAAGGGCCTGATAGGCAACCGAGCCCGCATCCAGTTTCTCAATGGAGGTATTGAGAACGAGCGCCGCNCCGGCGCCCATCACGCCGGCGCACACCCAGGCCAGATAGTGGCCAATAAACATCCCCAACACAGACAGAAACCCGTAGGACGACTTTCTGGCATAGCGCANTATGGTCATATCTGACAGGCCGCCATGCATGGCCAGGTTGGCCACCCAGGCAAAAGCCGCCACATGCCAGAGCCCGAGCCCGTCTTCGTCACCGCGCCATATGTGAGANTCGGCGATCAATANCAGNCGCTGNAGNAAAGAGGACTCGGGCGCGAGCGGAGTCGCGTCACGCAGAACGGTGAGCATGGTCAAGCCGCCCACCACAAACATCATGATCATCCANGGTGCGCAGACTTGCGCAAACACCGCCAGACGNCGAAACCCCTTGGTAGAGACAATGGTCACCACAGCACCCACCANCAGGGCCACNGCCACGAAGGCGGGATCGGTCGGGTACCACTCAACCTGCGGGCCGATACCGAANAGAANTCGGGCCGCCGANGCNGATACCGTGATCATGGCGCCCGCCANCACACAGAAAAGNAGNCCNTTCACNACGCTATAAAGGTTGATCAGCCCCTTNCCGCCAATTTTCTTCAGGTAGGCGTAGAGCGTCAGACGCGTGTCCACCGCGATNGGTGCACACACCAGGCCCCAGGTCAGNACCGCNGCCAGNTTGCCCCACAGCAGCCCCCAGAGCACATCGGCAACNCCAACGCCCCAGGCCACAAAGCTGGCGCCAATNACAAATTCCGTGCCCGCCACATGCTCNCCGGCATANCTGGCGGCAAAATGGCGGGCGGGCTTCAACTGATCGGGCCGCAAGGGCGCCTGCTCAAACTCATCGTNGGACGGCATGTTCACTATACTTATTTGTATTGTTGACGGTATTCGAGGGTTCGGGCCGCGACANGCAGGCTCNAACTGAACATTAATGATCAGTTATGAACAATAACGTCAAAATAGCATTTAAACAACCTCAAAACCCATAAAGATTCGATCANNTTCACCTTGACCCTCCATTTTTGCTCATTTATAATCACTCTCAATCAGAAATTCGGATTATGAATCCATTATTCACCTGAAATAAGAGCGACGACCATGGCCTCGAAATTAGATAACCTCTGGAATGATCAAGAAGCCGCCAAGATGAGCGAGCCCGAGCTGTTGAAGTACCGCTCCAACCTGCTCGGNTCCGACCTGCGCATCACCAACTTCGGCGGAGGCAACACCTCGGCCAAACTCACCATGAAGGANCCACTGAACGGTCAGGANGCCGAGGTGCTCTGGGTAAAAGGCTCCGGNGGTGATCTGGGCTCGATCAANCTCGATGGTTTCTCCACCCTTTATATGGAGAAGCTGCANCAACTGAANGACCTGTACCGGGGCCTGGAGCACGAAGACGANATGGTGGGCTACNTGCCCCACTGCACNTTCAANCTNAACCCCCGCGCCGCCAGCATCGATACCCCGCTGCATGCCTACATCCCCCANAAGCATGTNGACCACATGCACCCGGATGCCGCCATCGCCATTGCCTGCACCAAGAACAGCAAAGAANTGACCGAAACGATTTTCGAAGGCGAAATGGGCTGGCTGCCCTGGCAGCGNCCGGGCTACGACCTGGGGCTGAAGCTGGAAAAAGTNGCCAAAGACAATCCCNACCTGAAGGGCATCATGCTGGAAGGTCACGGTATCTTTACCTGGGGCCCCACNNCCAAAGACTGTTACCTGACCACGCTGAACATCATTCANCGCGCGCAGGACTGGCTGGAAGCNAACAACAAAACCGACGCCTTCGGCGGNNTCAAGTATGACAACCCCCTGGATGANAGCCGTCGGCAAACCGTCATCAGCGAACTGATGCCCCTGATTCGCGGCAAAATCACCAACGANCAACGCAAAATCGGCCACTTCAACGATTCCGATACCGTGCTGCAGTTCGTGAATTCCAAAGACCTGGAGCCACTGGCCGCCCTGGGCACGTCCTGCCCGGATCACTTCCTGCGCACCAANATNCGCCCGCTGGTTTTGGATTTCGACCCCACNGCCAAGGACCTTGATGCTGAACTGGCACGCTGCGTGAANGGANTGGATCAGCAACTTGAAGCCTATCGCGAGGANTACGCGGCGTATTACGATCGTTGCAAGCGGNNCAACAGCCCGGCCATGCGCGACCCCAATGCGGTGGTTTACCTGGTGCCGGGGGTCGGCATGATCACCTTTGCCAAAGACAAGGCCACCGCGCGCATTGCCGGTGAGTTCTACGTCAACGCCATNAATGTGATGCGCGAAGCCAACGGCGTCAGCGAGTATGTGGGCCTGCCGGAGCAGGANGCGTTTGATATTGAATACTGGCTGCTTGAAGAAGCGAAATTGCAGCGCATGCCCAAGCCCAAGTCTCTGGCCGGNCGCATCGCCTTCATCACNGGTGGCGCCGGNGGTATCGGCAAGTCCACGGCCATCCGTATGGCCGAGCAAGGCGCCTGNATCATGTTGGCCGACATTGACCAGGCCGGTCTCGACCGCGCACAGAGCGAATTGACTCAGGCGTTCGGGAANGANGTCATTCGCCAGGTGCACTGCGANGTGACCAAACCCGAATCGGTCGCCGGCGCCATGNCCGANGTTGCCCGGGAGTTCGGCGGCATCGACATTCTGGTGTCCAACGCCGGCATTGCCAGCTCCGCCCCGCTGGATGAAACCAGCCTGGACCTGTGGGACAAGAACATCAGCATCCTGGCCACCGGTTANTTCCTGGTCGGTCGCGAAGGCTTCAAACTGATGAAACGNCAGANCACCGGCGGCTCCGTGGTCTTTATCGTNAGNAAGAATGGCCTGGTGGCCTCNCCCGGNGCGTCGGCCTACTGCACAGCCAAAGCCGCCGAAATCCAGTTGGCCCGCTGNATCGCGNTGGAGGGAGCCCCTCTGGGTATTCGCTGCAATGTGGTCAACCCCGACGCGGTACTGCGCGGTTCCAAAATCTGGGACGGCGAGTGGCGCCAGGAGCGTGCCGCAGCGTACGATATCAGTAACGAAGAACTGGANGAGCATTACCGCCAGCGCAGTATGCTCAAGCGTTCGGTGTTGCCGGAAGACATCGCCGAGGCCGCCTACTTCTTCGCNGCGGATCTGTCGGCCAAGTCCACCGGCAATATTATCAACGTCGATGCCGGTCACGCGCCGTCCTTTACCCGATAACCCGAGCCAGCAGGAAAATAATCATGAAATACGCCATTCAGCCTGACGTCGTCTCGGCGCACAACGANAAACTGGCCTCCNATCTCAACCGGGATTTCGAGGTTCTGGGNGAGCAGCTCTCCCGCAAGGGAGTTGATATCAANGCCCTGACCGAAAAAGCNCAGGCCTTCGACATCGCNGTGCCCTCCTGGGGCACCGGCACCGGCGGCACCCGCTTTGCCCGCTTTCCCGGCGTCGGTGAACCGCGNAACATTTTCGAGAANGTGGAAGACTGCGCGGTCATCCATCAGCTCTCGGGNTGTGCCAGCGCCATTTCGCCCCACTTTCCCTGGGACGTGGTGGATGACTTCAGTGANCTGAAAGCCCACTCCGACAGCTACGGCCTGAGCTGGAGTTCAGTGAACTCCAATACCTTNCAGGATCAGCCGGACCAGGCGCANTCCTACAAGTACGGCAGCCTCACNCATACCAGTGCGGCGGTACGCGAGCAGGCCNTCGCCCACAACATCCAGGTGATTGAGTGGGGNAAAAAGCTNGGCTCCGACACCCTGACGGTCTGGGTNGGNGATGGCTCNAACCATCCGGGNCANCAACANTTCCAGCGCGCGTTTGAGCGCTACCTGGACAGCGCCAAGGCCATTTACGCTGCCCTGCCCGGTGACTGGGAAATGCACCTGGAACACAAGATGTTCGAGCCGGCCTTCTACTCTACAGTCATTCAGGACTGGGGCAGCAACATCCTGGCGGCCATGGAAACCGGCGAGCGGTGCAAGTCTCTGGTGGACCTGGGCCATCACGCACCCAACGTCAACATCGAGATGATCGTCTCGCGCCTGATTCAGTTCAAGAAGCTGGGCGGCTTCCACTTCAACGACAGCAAGTACGGCGATGATGATCTGGACAGCGGCTCCATTCATCCCTACCAGCAGTTCCTGATATTCAACGAACTGGTGGATGCCGAGCACCGCAAACAGCCCGGTTTTTCACCGGCCTATATGCTCGATCAATCGCACAATGTCACCGACCCGATCGAAAGTCTGATCAATTCCGCGATTGAGGTGCAGCGCTCTTACATTAAGGCCCTGCTGGTTGACCGCACAGCACTGGAAGGTTACCAGCAGGACAATGATGCCCTGATGGCGAGCAACACACTGAAAGAAGCGTTCAACGTCGACGTGTCTCCGATCCTGGCCATGGCCCGTTTCCGGAAAAACGCTGCGATCAATCCGCTCGCCACCTACCGGGCCTCCCAGTACCGCGAGCAGGCGGCGGTGGCTCGCCCTGATACCGGTGGCAGCCGTTCCGGTATTGTGTAGTGCATTGGGTGCCGGCTTCAATGTGTCGGTCGGCACCGTTTTTACCCTTCCCGGTCGCTGTGAATCAGACGGATAATTATGTCGAATAACCAGTCATCACAAGGCCCTCATGTCGGCCTGTTTATTACCTGCCCGGTGGACCTGATACGGCCCAGCATCGGCTTTGCGACCGTAAAGCTGTTGGAGCAGGCCGGTTGCACCGTCAGCGTGCCGGAACAGAGCTGCTGCGGACAGGTCGCGTTCAACAACGGGCTTCCCGACGAGACCCGCGCATTGGCCTGGAACATTGTGCAGAGTTTCAAAGACTTTGATTACGTCGTTGCGCCCTCCGGCTCCTGCGGTGGCATGATCAGGGAGCACTACCCCGAACTGTTCGCCGGGGATCCCCGAAGTGCCGAAGTCGAGGCCTTCTGCCGCAAGGTATTTGAGCTGACCAGTTTTCTCACGGATGTGCTGGACTACACCCCGGACACACCCAACATCGATTTGAGCTCACAGAAAGTGACCTATCACGATAGCTGCGCGGGCCTGCGCGAGCTGGGCATCAAGCAGCAGCCGCGTCGCCTGTTGAAGCAGTGCTCAGGGGTCGAGGTGACCGAGATGGCCGACACCGATGTCTGCTGCGGCTTTGGCGGCACCTTCTGCGTCAAGTACTCGGATGTCTCCAACCGCATGGTCGGCGACAAAACCCGAAACATTCAACAATCCGGCGCCTCCATGGTACTGGGCGGGGATCTGTCCTGCCTATTGAATATTGCCGGCAAGCTGCAACGGGATGCCGACCCGGCCTCCGGCAATTCTGTGGTTCAGGTGCGTCATATTGCCGAAGTGCTGGCGGGTGATCTCGCCGCGCCCGCTATCGGCGAAGCCGCCGNCGACTCCGGGGAAACATCATGAGCGGCGTCCAGATACAGGAACCGGACTTCATCGCCCGCTCCCGGGGCGCCCTGGATGATGACAACCTGCAGCAGGCCCTGGAAAAGGCCGGCTCAGGCTTTGTGCACAAACGCCAGGCGGCGATCGAGCGCGTNCCCAACTTCGANGCCATGCGCGATCGCGCCNTGCGCGCACGCCAGCGTGCGCTGAAAAATCTGGATATTTACCTGCTGCACTTTGAAAAGAAAGTGCAGGANGCCGGCGGACAGGTCCATTGGGTCGAAACCCCCGAACAGATGCGCGAGACCGTCGTCGGACTGTGTCGTCAGTACGAGGCCAAAACTGTCACCAAGGGCAAGTCCATGGTGGGCGAAGAGGTCGAGCTGAATGAGGCGCTCGAAGANGCGGGCATCGNACCTCAGGAAACNGACCTGGGCGAATATGTCATCCAACTGGCACATGAACGCCCCAGCCACATCGTCGCCCCGGCACTGCACAAAACCAAGGCNCAGGTTCAGGCCTTGTTCCGGGACAATCATCCGCTGGGCGAGCGGGATCTTGACGCNGTCGAGTCNATCGTCAACGAAGCCCGGGACGTGATCCGCGAGCGGTTCCTGCAGGCGGATGTGGGTATCACCGGCGCCAATATGCTGATTGCCGAGACCGGCACCGCCGCGATTGTGACCAATGAAGGCAATGGCGATCTGACGGCGACGCTGCCCAAAACCCATATCGTGACCACGTCCATCGACAAGGTGATTCCCACCTGGAAAGACGCCAGCGCCATCCTCCGGGTACTGGCCCGCAGCGCCACCGGGCAAGACATTACCACCTACACCACTTTTTTTACCGGCCCCAAGGGCGCCCAGGATAAAGACGGGCCGGAGAATTTTCATATTGTCCTGATGGACAACCGNCGCACGGANATTCTGGGCACGGAATTCCAGGACATGCTGCACTGCATTCGCTGCGGTGCCTGNATGAATCACTGCCCNGTCTACCAATCTGTGGGCGGGCACACCTATAACAGCGTCTACCCCGGNCCCATGGGCGCCGTGCTCACCCCCCTGCTGCGCCACGGCAANGATGACTATCAGNTGCCCAATGCCAGTACCTTCTGCGGTCGCTGCGAATCGGTNTGCCCGGTGCGCATTCCCCTGCCCGGCCTGATGCGCAAGTTACGGGACAAAGAGCAGCGTGAAGCGACCCGTTCCAAGGCATCAACGATGGCCGTTAAACTGTTTTGCCGACTCAGCCGCCGCCCCGGACTTTACCGGCGGCTGACCAGTCCNGCNGTNANGGTNTTGCGNTGGTTGGCAGGCAGCCGGGGACGCTTCCGCTCACTGCCGATGATGTCCGGCTGGACCCGGTANCGGGATTTCTCTGCNCCGCAGGGGTCCAGCTTCCAGACTCAGTGGCGGCAACAGCAGCGTCAATCACACCCGGAGAACCGTCGTCATGGATAGTCGCACCCGTATTATCGAGCGCATTCGTCAGTCCATCGGCAGCGACCACGCGGGCGAGGACCTGGAAGCGGNCTTCAAAACACTGTGTGAGACGCAGGCCGACACGCCGGCCCAACCGGCACTCAGCCATGTGGAAACCGTCTCNCGCTTTATCAGTGAAGCCCAGCGCAACGGCGCTGTGGTGACCGAGCTGGAAAGTCTGGAGCAGGTTCAGCNCTGGCTGGAGCGCGAAGCGGACAGTCAGAGCGTTCCCCCCACCCTGTCGCTGTCCCCCCAAATCGCCGCGAGCCAATCCGATTGGGGATCACTGACCCTTTCCGANGACACACCACAGCCGNTTCAGAGTTGGGGNCTGGTGCGNGCCCACTCGGCGATGGCNGAAACCGGGACCATCCTGTCCCTGAGTCGGGACTGCCCGAGCAGGCTGTTGTTTCTGGTNGAACGGCTGATCGTGCTGATCGACAAGCGGGACATNGTGCGCTTTCANGAAGATGCCTGGGAGAGNCTGCANGANGGTCAGCCNCTGCCGCGAACNGTCAACCTGNTNACCGGCCCNTCCCGGACCGCCGATATCGAGCANCAGATTCAGATTGGCGCCCANGGACCNCGCCGGACCGATTACCTGATTGTTGAGTCCCTGCCCCAGTGACCAAACCCTATTGATTGATATCGAATCCGTTGAATTATTTTGGAGTAGACCGTGAAACAACGCCTGGTGATTGGCAACTGGAAGATGAACGGCAGCCTGGCCGACAATATTCTCTGGGCGACCCACTTTCGCCACGGNNTGAAATCCCAGACNCTTCAGGACGTGGAGGTCGCCGTCTGCCCTCCCTTTCCTTACCTGCAATCCATTCGTTCAATACTGCCCGATATCGTACAGCTTGGCGCCCAGGATGTAAGCTCCGAGTGTATTGGCNCTTTCACGGGTGAAATCAGTGTCAACATGCTCAAGGAGCTCCAGTGCNGCTATGTGATCGTCGGCCACTCCGAGCGACGGGCCCGCATGGGAGAGCGAGACGCGGATATTGCCGAGAAGTTCAAGCTGGTCTCCCTTGCGGGGCTGACCCCGGTGTTGTGTGTCGGTGAAACGGAACAGGAGCGGGCACAGGGTCAGACCCGATCGGTCATTTCCCACCAGATTCAGACGGTGATTGATCGTTGTGGTGCGCACGCATTGCGCAACGCGGTCATCGCCTATGAGCCGGTGTGGGCGATTGGTACCGGGGTATCCGCGGAGTTGGCGGACATTCAGTCCACCCACGCCGTGATCAGAGCGCAATTATCCGACAACGGCCTGGACGCTGATGACGTCACCCTGCTTTATGGCGGCAGTCTAAAACCCGGCAATAGTGAGGAGATCTTTTCATTGCCCAATGTCGATGGCGGTCTGATTGGCGGTGCCTCCCTGAAAGCCGCCGACTTTCTGGACATCTGCTGGGCCGCTCAGACCCGGCCGCCCAAGCCCGAAATGAAATCCACGAATAACGTCCGCTACCAAGACTTTTAGTGAAAGGTTATGACTGATTTTGTTTGTTTTTTCGGCAATTTTATGCTAGTTTTTCGTCAAATTTCCTTTACATGATCATTTCATCTCGGGGCCTCGACTTCCATGCTGGAAAAACAACGCCACAAACTGCTGCTGGACATTCTCGACGAACAACAGTTTGTCAGTGTCAACGACCTGTCCACGCAACTGAACGCCTCTGAAGCCACTATCCGGCGGGACATCACCAAGCTGTCCAATCAGGGCCAGCTGCGCAAAATCCGGGGTGGGGCCGAGGTGCTCAAAGTCCAGGACCGGAAAGTCCGTCGCCCGCACATTTCAGGCTCGGCGTTTCTCGCGGCCAANGAACAGCGGGCCGACGTCAAACGGCTGATCGCACAGGAAGCNGTGAAGTTGTGTGAGGACGGNGAATTCATCATCATCAACGGCGGTAGCTCGACNTACATGATGAAGGAGTTTCTGGCCGACCGTCACCTGAACGTGCTGACNAACTCCTTTGTGCTNGCCCAGGACCTGTCGGAAGTCAGTGACAACCAGATTACGNTGCCCGGCGGGGAGCTCTACCGGAAACAGGGCATCATCCTGAGCGCNTTTGAGAACGACACCATCCAGTATTACCACGCCAGCAAAATGTTCATGGGAACGCCGGGGATTGGCGAGTTTGGGGTCATGGAATCAGACCCGCTGTTGATCCAGACCGAGCAGAAGCTGAAAAAGCAGGCGGATCAGCTGATCATCCTGGCGGACAGNACCAAGCTCAACAANCGNAGCAACTTCATTCTGTGTCCGCTCTCGGATGTGGACATTCTGATCACGGACAGTGAAGCCGACCCGAAGACCGTGCGCTTTTTNGAAGATCAGAACATCAAAGTGATTCTGGTTGATGTGAGNCAGNCGGAATAAAACGTTAGCAACAAGCGGCGGCACCACAGGGGTGCCGCCAACCTTACTCTACGTCTTCCAACAACGCTTCCAACGTCGCTTTTGATATCGGCAGTACCGTCCCGTGTCGGGTTCCCTCCGGGAAACTGATCTCGTCTGAAATATCCGTCCANGTATCGAAATCACGGGTGCGCATCGCGCCGTAGCGTTTGTTGGTGTACTCGTCGTAATAGACGNTAACCGTCTTCNCCCNGATCGAGCAGGGTTGNCCCCTCCACCCATACNCCCTCGGGCGTGAANGGCTCGGACGGCTCCGTCCAGGGCCCATANAGACTGTCACTGCGAGCCACCCGCAGATTTTTCTCGGCGGGGTGACGGGTCTCATCTTTCAGGATCATGACATAACCATCCCCATCGGGAATGATGGTGGAGTCAATCACNTTGAACCCGGGCTCATAGAACAACTCNGTGTCGCTGTAGGTCTGAAAATCTTTGGTGGTCGTGTAATAGATCCGGTGGTTCAGNCCGTCGTCGCCGCTATCGGCGGTTTCNGGNAATTGTCCCGGAATGGTGCTGGCCCAATAAATCACATANTGAGCATTCTGATCATCCCAGATGATTTCCGGCGCCCAGGTATTTCTCNCCGTTGGTTCGTGAGCCATTACCGGNACGAACTGTTGTTCGGACCAGTTCACAAGGTCATCGGAGTGAGCCACCCCCAGCCCCTTATCCCACCAACCGGTGGTCCACACCATGTGGAAAGTNCCCTCGGGGCCCTGAATGATACAGGGGTCACGCATCAGCCCCTGACCGACCTCNGGCTCGAGGAACGTCGTATCGTTTTTCAACGCCTTCCAGGTCAGCCCATCGTGACTGTATGCCAGGTGCAAACCGCCCTCNCCGTTGCCCCGAAAAGAGGAAAAGACATAAGCATCATCAGAAGTGGGGGTTGATTCGCAGCCGGCCAGTAAAACGACTAACAAGATTCCGAGGGTAATACCACCGTGTCGAAAAGTCATGAAAGGTCCTTGCAATTATTTGTAGTATGAATCTGAATTTTACGCGATCCAACTCGCAAGTCTACCCCGATACCCCGATGACTCNCTCGACTCTGTCAATAATCAAAAAAGGGCGCCGAAGCGCCCTTTTTGCCATGATTCGAACGGCGGTCACTCAGCGCACTGACTGACCATCATGGTGCCNCCGTCGAGTGCGTCGTTGATCTGAAAACTGAACACATAGTCCCCCGACTCGGGAATGTCGATAGACGATTCAGTTCCGGGCCCGGACGCAACCGCCATGGCCTGCTCTGCCCCCAGAACGACATCGGCGCTGCCTGCAACGGCGAATTCATAGGTCCACTCCGCGTTCGCGAACTTGAAGCCGTAGCTGGTTGCCGAGGGTTCGTTCACCACAACCTGATACAGGTTATCGCCTTTGTAGCCAAAGCGACGATCGCTTGGGGTTGCNCCAAACCCGTCGCCTCCCGCGTAAGAACCGCGAATGTACATGTCGGATGCGAGTGGGCCGGTGCCGTCCGCATCGGGCGTATCGCACGCTGCCAGGGGGCCAGACCCGACCGGCCCATCGCTGGTGGTACAACCCGGTCCGTCCTCAGTAGGTGACTCAACGTTCAGAAACAGTGCAGCGCTGGCCGGAATCTGGATCTGATAACGCCCTTCCTCGTCAGCGTTGATGGTTTCGTCGGTGAGCAGGTTGGTCAAGGTTCCGGTGCTTCCCAGCGCGCAGGCTTCAAAAGTCGTCTCGATGGGTTCATTACTCACATTCAGCAGGTAGAGGATCGCATCGTCTGCATAGGTTTTGTAATCCGCATAGAGCGCACCGGCCACGTCAATGGGCGCAACAATAGCCGTGCGTTCACCGCGATACAGTGCCGGTTGCGCCGCGCGCAGTTCCATCAGCTCCGTCAGATAATCGCGCAGCTCCGCTTGTTTCTCATTGGCGACAAACACCTCGCGCTCAGTCCCGCTGGGCAGACCTTCGACCTTTCCGCTGGTGCGGGCAACGTGGTCATCGCACAGCCCCTGGTCGGCACAGTTAGCGGTAACCTGATCGGCGTAATCCGGCACCTCCTCACCTATCTCTTCCCCGTAGTAGAGGGTGATGGGTCCGGTATACGCCGCCAGGAAACTGTAGGCCGCTTTGTGACGCGCCCAATAAAGATCNTCTTGCGGNTCGGCAATNTCGCCGCGCTGNAACAGATCCCCGAAGCGCACCAGATCGTGATTGCCCATAAAGCCATTGGGNATGGCGTGATCGGGATAGGNGTCGTANGAATTGAAGCCGCTTCTNAGNCGCGCGGCGCTCGGGTTATTTGCCCCGCTCTCCTCCACCGCCAGGGCCTGAACCAGCGCGTACCGCACNGGGAAATCAAACGCCGAGCANAGCGCAGGGTTGTCATCCGACCCATAGGCCTCGGCCGCAATGTCCGCTTCGCCTTTCCAGATTTCCGCGACCATATAGCCGAGTGGATTCACTGCCTCACCGTCGGCGTTGGTATAGGTGACCGATGCCGAGGCTTCTTCCACGGCGCGGCGAATCTCGACCCAGGCATCCAGGGGCACCTGATAGGCCTGGTCCAGACGCCAGCCGTCGATTTTCAGTTCCTCCACCCAGTAGGTAGCGACCTCTTTGAAAAATTCCAGATCATCCGGATACTCGGCAATACGACCGGTTCCGGCCACACTCGCACCACCGGTACTGACGGTTTGACCGTCAATGGAGGGATAGTCTTCCGCGTTATTTTTAAAGTGACCGTACACACCATCGAAGAACACATACAACCCCAGCTCATGGGCCGTTTCGACAAGCTCCCGGGCGTCGTCCATGGAGCCGAAGTTCGGATCAATCGCAAAGTAGTTGGTCGCGTAGTAGCCGGTCGCATCCAGTCGGTCGGCGGCCAGATCCTGGCCGGACAGGGGCACACTGTCAAAAACCGGCGTCAACCAGATGGCATTGAAGCCCAGGCCCTTGATGTACTCCAGACTGTCGATGATGCCGCGAATATCACCGCTGTGGTGGCTGGTTCCATAACCCACCCCATGACCAATGCCCGGGTCGCCATCAATGAAGGACTCCGTCATCACCTGATAAATGCGCAGGTTCATGGCCTCGGCGTAGGTGGGGTTGTCACAGGTGAGCGGCTCGGCGGTGTGGTCACCATCGCCGTCGGTATCATCCCCGTCGGAGTCATCGCCACCAGTATCATCGTCGTTGTCGTCGTCAGGATCGGGATTGACCACATCGGGACCGGAATCCCCCGACGAGGAACCACCACAGCCAACCAATGCGGAAAAGGATAACACCAGGGCGCTGAGCACCAGGGCGTACCACTGTCTTGATAGGGTTTTCATTATTTTCACTCCAGGATTTTATGTTATGAGCTGTTATCCGGAGTGATGGTAGGTGGGCGGCTCGGGGCGAACAACACATTGCATACGTATGCATAGGGATGAATACGTATGCAGCAAATCCGTCCTTCCTGACAGTGCACATACTGCTCACCCCGCGACCCAGCCTGGGAAGACACGGCTCCATCGTTCGATAAGTTCACGCTATGGAGATGATTGGCAAACTCCGGTTGAAATCCCGACGCCACGACACAAGATAAGGTCTTTCAAACCATTTAAGCGACATGCGACAAGTACACCCCAAAACGAATCGAGAGGAGATCTGCATGAGTCAGGCACCCGTGTTACCCGCCATTGGTCTGGGCACATTCCGTCTGAAAGATCAGGAGGTGGAAGACGCGGTGAAATCCGCGCTGGATCTGGGCTATCGACACATCGATACCGCCCAGTTTTACGACAACGAGGAAGCCGTCGGCGAGGCCATTCGCGAGAGTGGGATTCCCCGGCACGAACTGTTCATTACCACCAAAGTATGGCACGACTTCCTGGACAGCGATAAACCCGTCGAAAGCCTCAAGGAAAGCCTGCAGAAACTGGGCACAGACTACGTCGATCTTGCGTTGATCCACTGGCCCTCACCCGACAATGCGGTCCCCATGGCGCACTATATCGGCAAGCTAAACGAAGCACGGGAACTGGGGTTGACCAAGCATATCGGGATATCCAATTTCACCATCGCCCAGGTGGACGAGGCCCTGTCAGCCCCCGGTGGCGCACACATCGTCACCAACCAGATTGAGGTTCACCCCTACCTGCAGAACAAAAAGCTGGTCAAACATTGTCAGGACAAAGGACTGCAGGTCACCGGCTATATGCCCCTGGCGGTAGGTAAAGTGATGAAGGACCCGGTACTGGAAGACATCGGCAAGGCCCACGGTGTGACACCGGCTCAGGTCGCTTTGGCATGGGTGGCCCAACAGAACATCGTGGTCATCCCCTCCTCCACCAAGCCGGCGCACCAGAAAGCCAATCTGGCCGCCTTGGATGTCCGCTTGAGTGACAGTGAGATGGAAAAAATCAATGCCCTGGACGCCGGTGAGCGGATTGCCAACCCGGATTTCGCTCCCCAGTGGGACCAGTAACCCCACAGTATTGTGACCACACTCAAAAAGGCACCCCGGCGGTGCCTTTTTTATTCACTCCCTTTACCCCCTGCTGGGGTCCGAGCACCCGGCTACCCGCAAGCCCCGCCTCCCGGACTATACTGAAACGGACAACGACAATACTTCCATCAATCAACCAAACCAGGAGATGAATCGCATGGTTGCTATCACTGGCATCGACGTTCAGCCCATCGGCGCTCCACCCACCGGTTTTGGCGGTGACGCCCGCAATATTGCCCAGGGTGGCCCCACCTACGCCAATGCGGTACTGGAGATTCTCACCGACCACCCGGAGTTGCGCGGTACCAGCGTGATTTTCACCAACGGCCATGGCCTCAAGGAAATGTGCGAAGTCACCCGGATGGTGGCCAACCGCTTCCTGCTCCAGGAAGACTGGCTACCGGCGCCCACCGAGCTGCATAAAAACGGCAATCTGGGCCGCTTCTGCAAGCGTATGCTGCAGGACTCCGACTACAGCTGGCTGGGCGGTGTGGGCGTCTCACGCATGGCCATCGGGGCCGTTGCCAACGCCCTCTGGGACCTGAGCGCGAAAATCCAGCAGGTACCGGCCTGGCAACTGATTGTGGATATGGAGCCACGGGACCTGCTCGAATTCATCGATTTCGAACCCATTGGCGATGTGTTAAGCCCGGCCGAGGCCCTGGACCTGCTCCAGCGGGCCCAGGGCGGCAAACAGGAGCGGGTTCACACGATCTATCAACAGGGGCTGCTGGCATACAACACCGCCGGCTGGAGCGGAATCAGCAAGGAAGGCCTGGTCGATCAGACCCGCAAAATGCTGCAGGCGGGCTGGCCCCAGATCAAAATCAAGGTGGGCGCCAGCTATTCCGCCGCGCGGATGAAGGCCGACGAGGCCCGCACCCTGCTGACCCGGGAGGATATCGATCGTATGGCCCTGGAAGCGGCCAACGAGGATGCCGAGCGGATGATTCTGGTGTACCAGACCATTGAGCGGGAAGACCCTCGAGCAGATAAAATGAAAGTGGCCATCGACAGCAATCAGGTGTTCGATACCCGCTCGGCCTTCATTTTCGCGCATCAGCTTGGCCTGGAACTCTACCAGGCCAGCCCGGACTACCGGGTAGAGTGGTTTGAGGAGCCCTGCAACCAGCACAGCCCCATGGCCCATGTGGAGCTCCAACAGGCGCTGGACCGCGCCTTCGAGGACTACGCCCCGCCCCTGCGAATGCCCATTTCCACCGGCGAGCAGGGCGCCTCCCCCACCACCTTCAAAGACCTGTTGCACGCCCCGGATCTGAGCGGTAAAACCCGGGAAAAATACGCCATCGACGTGATCCAGATGGACTACTCCCGGGTGGGCGGTATCGGCGACAACCTGGCGATTCTGCTGATGGCCCAGAAAGCCCGGGAGGAGGGGCGAGATGTGCGCATTTGCCCTCACACCGGCGGTATCGGCCTGTGCGAGGGGATGCGCAACGTCCAGGCGATCAAGCAGGCCTGGTTCGGGCCCGACAACCTGGCCGGGGTGCCGGATATTCTGGAGTTTGTGGCCGAGGAGGAGCGCAGTGTCCACGAGGGCGTCTTTACCAATCCGGCGATCGTCAAAAATGGCTACTACCAGATGGGTCGGGAGCCCGGTGTGGGTGTGGATTACAGCGCCCGAGGCAAGCAGGACTACACCCTGCCCGGCGGCGATGCCTGGCTCGCCAGCGATCACTTTGCACAGTTGGCACGGAAATTTATGCAAGAGCCCCGGTAAGCCGCCTTTTCAGGGGCGCAACGGATCCAAAGACATCCGCGTCACGTAGAACCTGAATACATTAACTGTGCTAAAGTTCGCCAGACAATATCAAACAAAACCGTGATTAACCGTACTAACAGGAGAAGACCATGAAGCGCAGAGACTTTCTGAAGCTGTCGGCAGCGACAGCCGGTGCCACCCTGATCCCCGTACACACCGTGTCGGCTCAGGACGAAAAGCTATCTCCGGATGATGCGCAGGCCAAGGCGCTGAACTACATGGAGACCAGCGAAACCGAGGGCCAGCGCTGTAATAACTGCATCCACGCCAAGGGTGATCTGGAGGCCGAATGGGTGGGGTGCAACCTGTTCCCGGGCAAACAGGTCAAGGCCAGCGGCTGGTGTAATGTCTGGGCCGCTCGCGGCTGAGGTCGTTCCGAAGGCCGGAGCCTGCTTGCTCCGGCCGTCCCTCTGTACTTTCCTGCTTCAACTCGCCCCACTTCAACTCGCTTACCGGGTATAACCAGCCCACCCGCTCGTTACCCTACGAATTTGCTTTTGCGTTACCATAGTCCGCTCGGTCAACACCAAAAAAGAGCGATATTATGCTGACAACAGAACCCAATCCGGTCTACCGCCCCAACCCCGAACGCTACCAGAACATGCCCTACCCGCGCTGCGGGCGCAGTGGAGTGCGGTTATCGGCCCTGTCTCTGGGCCTGTGGCAGAATTTTGGCGGCGTGGACTCACTGAGCAATGCCCGAGCCATGGTTCAGCGGGCGTTCGACCTGGGCATCACCCACTTCGATCTGGCCAACAACTATGGCCCCCCCTACGGTTCCGCAGAAACCACGTTTGGCCAGATCATGAAGCAGGACCTGGCGCCCTATCGCGACGAACTGATCATTTCCAGTAAGGCCGGCTATGACATGTGGCCCGGGCCCTACGGAATCGGCGGCTCGCGCAAGTACCTGATCGCCAGTTGCGATCAGAGCCTGAAGCGTACCGGCCTGGAGTACTTTGATATTTTCTACTCCCACTGTATGGACCCGGACACCCCACTTGAGGAGACCATGGGTGCCCTGGACACCATTGTCCGCTCCGGTCGAGCCCTCTATGCTGGTATCTCCAACTATTCGCCGGAGAAGACCCGTGAAGCGGTGGCCATCCTGAAATCCCTGGGCACCCCGCTGCTGATTCACCAGCCGCGCTACAACATGCTCGACCGCTGGATTGAAGACGGCCTGACCGATGTGCTCAAACACGAGGGCGTTGGCTCTATCGTGTTCTCACCGCTGTCTCAGGGAATGCTCACCGACAAATACCTGAACGGCATCCCCGAGGGCTCGCGGGCCTCGCGCAGCGAACAGATTTACTTCAGTGAGGACGACATCAGCGCCGAGAACCTGAGCAAGGTCCAGGCACTCAACGAGGTGGCGCAGGCCCGAGGCCAGTCCCTGGCCCAGTTGGCGTTGGCCTGGGTGTTGAACAACGACGCCGTGACCAGTGCCATCATTGGCGCCAGTCGGCCCGAGCAGATTGAAAACTCGGTGGCGGCTCTGGACAACCTGGAACTCTCCGATGACGAACTAACCACCATTGAGGGCATTCTGGGCGCCTGAGACAGTGTACCCCTCACTCCCCACACAGCCGCTGGCCCAGCCAGCGGCTGATTACCGGAATCTGCTCCGCACAGACACCATGCTCCACCGAGTAGCGCTCATAGCGGACCGGATAGCCCCAGGTTTCAAGCTGCACCTCCGCGCGCTCCCCCAACACCTCAGGCACCACCGGATCGTGGACACCATGCTGAATCAGTACCGGAAGGGTCTGGTTGGCCGGCGCCCGCACCAGTGAGTCCGCTGTGGCCAGATAAGACGATAGAACCAACAGCCCTCCCAGCCGTTGTTCATAGCTGAGCGCCGCTTCATAGGCCACCGCACCGCCCTGGGAAAAGCCGGCGAGCACAATGCGCTCGGCCGCAATGCCACGCTCCAACTCCCGCTCAATCAGGCGATGGACGTCGCCCGCCGACGCCTTCAGCGTTTCGACATCCACTTTCCGGTCGATGCTCATTTCACGAATATCGTACCAGGCACGCATGACCATGCCGCCGTTGATGGTCACCGGTATCTGCGGCGCGTGGGGAAATACAAACCGGGTATGACACGAATCCGGCAGCTGCAGTTGCGGGACCAGCGGCGCGAAATCATTACCGTCGGCCCCCAGTCCATGCAGCCAGATGACCGCGCTGTTGGCGGGCGCGTTGGGTTCAATTTCCACACAGGGTAAATAGCTCATAAAACAGTTCCTGATTCTTTGACGGCGCAGGGTTTCAGACAAAGCGCCTAGTGTACCCCGTCACTAATACTGTGACATTCAGCGGGCCGGAAAGGGGCTAGCCGCAAGGCATGCCTTGCAGGGAAGGGTGGCTCCCTTTCCAAAAGGCATAACGCGGCGGATGGCCCCTTTCCGGCCCGCCCGCAGGGAGCGGGCCTAAATCGCCAGGGCGTCGTTGCGTCCCTTGCAAAGGGAACCACCCTTCACTGCGGAACGCGTCTAGCCCTGACGTTTTAGGCTCGCTCTGAATGTCACAGTATTAGTGACGGGGTACACTAGTATACGCGTCTGGCAAAAACAGAATAAGCCCTACCCACACGCCGCCAAATCCCGCTACACTCAGGGTAACCATGGATAACAAGGAATACACAATTTTATGACTCATTCTCAGCAGCCGTATCAGGGGTCCGTATTGGACCACTCGCAGAGAAAGTACCAGACCATTGATGCCGTCGTGTCCCCGGTGGGGCCACTGAAGGTGCTATCCAAAGTGGAAATGGCCAAACTCCTGGACGCCAGTCAGAGCGGCCTGTATTCCCTGTTTCGCAGCTGCGCCCTCGCGGTACTGAACAGCGGCAACTACATGGATGACGGCAAGGAGTTGCTGGAGCGCTACAAGAATTTTTCCATCCGTGTGCTGCAGGAAGAGCGGGGCATAAAACTTGATATCAAAGGGGCGCCGGCCAGCGCATTTGTCGACGGGAAGATGATTCGCGGGATTACCGAGCACCTGTTTGCCGTATTGCGCGATGTACTCTACGCCAGCGCGGAGATTCAGAATAATCCAAAGTTCGACCTGGACACCCAGGAGGGCACCACCGATGCCGTGTTCCATATGTTACGCAACGCCATGGCGCTGCAATCCGGCGTGGAACCCAAGCTGATCGTGTGCTGGGGCGGCCACTCCATCAGTCGCGAGGAGTATGATTACACCAAGGAGGTGGGCTACCAGATGGGCCTGCGCGGGTTGGATATCTGCACCGGCTGCGGACCTGGTGCGATGAAGGGCCCCATGAAGGGCGCCAATATCGGTCATGCCAAGCAGCGCATCAAGGCCGGCCGTTACTTGGGTATTACCGAGCCGGGCATTATCGCGGCCGAAGCGCCCAATCCCATGGTCAATGAGCTGGTCATTCTTCCCGATATCGAAAAGCGTCTGGAGGCCTTCGTTCGCTCTGGCCACGGCATCGTGGTATTTCCGGGCGGCGCAGGTACGGCGGAAGAAATCCTGTATTTGCTGGGGATTCTGTTGCACCCGGACAATCGTGACATTCCCTTTCCGGTCATATTTACAGGACCGGAAGACTCGGCCGCCTACTTCGAGCGCATCCATGAGTTCATTGGCACCACCCTGGGAGAAGAGGCCCAGCAACGCTACCAGATTATTGTGGATGATCCGCCTAAAGTCGCCCGGGAGATGCTTGAGGGCGTCAAGCATGTGCGCGAGTTCCGCCGGCACACCGATGACGCCTTTTATTTCAACTGGCAACTGAAAATTGATCCGGACTTCCAGCGTCCTTTCGTGCCCAACCACGAGAACATGCGCTCACTGGCGTTGCATAAAAATCAGGCCCCCCACGAACTGGCGGCCAATTTGCGGCGGGTCTTTTCCGGCATCGTCGCCGGCAATGTGAAGGATGAAGGCATCCGCGCGATTGAGCAACACGGGCATTTTGAAATTCACGGCGACCCGGAGGTGATGCTCCCGGTGGACGAACTGCTGGCCTCCTTCGTGGCGCAAAACCGTATGAAACTGCCGGGACGGACCTATCGCCCCTGTTACCGGATCATCTGATTACGCCGCCGATTGCCGTCGCGTGTCCGAAAGAGCCGCCGCAAACCATGGTCAATGTCTCACAAACATTGCCGACGATGGCGACTATCGCCAGAGCGGGTGATTCGAGAGAATACTCATCAACAGGGAGGTACACAGTGACGTGACGTCGACCAGGAAGGGTCAAGGGAAGCGCCTATTTTCACCGGGCCGGGAGGGCTCGGGACAGGACGTCAGGGATATCGGCGCGGAGCGCCGGCCAGGGAGCGCTCTTCGAGCGTCAAGGGAGCTTGCTCAGGACGAGCCGGACGGGGGTCAGTGCCATGCACTGACCCCCGTTTTTATGATGCCTCGAAAGACAATCAACCCGGCTGTCTGTCGCTGCTTTGCCTACTGAAAATTGTCCTGCAGGTACTGGCGAGCAAGACGGGCCGCATCGCTGGTACCCGAGGCAACATCCTGCAGCAGCTGCTGGGCTCGTTGCTCATCACCTTGCTGATGGTAAACGCGGCCCAGCTTGTACTGGGCATCGGCACGTTTTCGATCGTCCGGAAACTCGCGCAACAGTTTTTCAAACCACTCCTGTGCAGCATCCAGATCCTCGTTCAGCAGGTAGATCTCACCCAGCCAGTAATGGCTGTTGCCAGCGAAATTACCTTGGGGATAGGCGTCGAGGTAAGCGTTGAACGCCTCGATGGACTGCTCGATTTCCCGATCGCGTAACAGCTGGTAAGCGTCGCGATACATCTGGGTTTCAGACACCCGATCACCGGTTTCACCTGACTCACCGGAGCTGCCACTGCCCAAGCTGGCCCCCGGGTTGCCACCACCGGAGCGACTCAGCTCGCCGATTCGGCGGTCCAGGTCGAGGTAGTCGTCCATTCGCTGCTGCTTCAAACGCTGAATTTCGTGCGCCTGCTCTTCCACCAGGCCGCGCAACTCCAGTACTTCCTGCTGCAGTGCCTGAAACTGATAAAACAGCTCCGCCTGCATGTTGGAGGCACCTTGGGCATCACCGGAATTGGCAGACTGATTGTTGCCCAGCGGCTGAGACTCAACCACCCGGACCTGAGCTTGCAGTACCGGCGCCGCCACGGCGATCACGGTGAACGCTGTGGCGGTTATCAAGGTCTTCATCATGACTCTCAGTATTTGATCTCAACGCGACGGTTCTTCTCCCAGGCGCTGGCATTGCTGCCCATGGCCAGGGGACGCTCTTCACCGTAACTGACCACTTCCAGGTCGCTGCGACGCACACCCTGCAGTACCAGGAAGTCACGCACGGCGTTGGCACGACGCTCACCCAGGGCCATGTTGTACTCGCGCGAACCGCGCTCGTCGGCATGCCCTTCCAGACGAACATCTGCCGGAGACTCTTTCAGGCGCTCGGCGTGGGCCAGCAACAAGGCACGGGCTTCCGGCTTGAGGGTCGCCTGGTCGAAGTCGAAGTAAATAATGGTGTCCAGCTCTTCCATGTCGTCGCTGTCTCCGGAACGTGAGCTGACGCCGTCACGGTCCGAGGTGCCGGTGGTCACACCGCTGCCGGCCTGGCCATCTGCGCCCATGGCACTATCGCTGTCATCGGTGGTGTCGGTGCTCGAACAACCGGCCAGAAACGCCAGTACAAACGCCAGACTCAAACCCTGCTTTTTTACGTTGGTCATCATGTGTGACTCCATCATCAGTTGTTGATCTTCTCAAGTCCGCCCGATGGGCGGTTTACAAACCAGCTTACGACTCCCACATCCTAGTCGAAATAGGGCGACCAGGCGGGTTCTCGCACATCCCCTTGCTCGGAAGGCAGAAAATAGCGTGTTCCGGCGTCCAGCGACACTACCGCCAAGACACCTTTATCGTTGCGACGCGTCGCATAAATCAGCATAGCACCATTTGGCGCAATGCTGGGTGATTCATCCAGGTACGTCTCTGTCAGGATGCGCAGCGTTCCGGTCTCAAGATCCTGTGCGGCAATGTGGAACACATCATTGCGCTGGTGCACCATCACCATGGTGCGACCGTCCTGGGAGATGCGCCCCCTGGCGTTGTAATCACCCTCGAAGGTTAAGCGTTCCACACGACCATTGGCAAGCGTTACCTGGTAAATCTGGGGTTTTCCACCCCGATTAGAGGTAAAAATAATGCCTTTTCCATCGGCAGTCCAGCTCGGCTCGGTGTCGATGGCAAAATGTTGGGTCATGCGGGTGAAATTTCCCGAGTCAATATCCAGAGTGTAGATTTCCGGGTTGCCGTCCTTCGACAGGGTCAGAGCCAGCTTCTTGCCGTCCGGCGACCAGGCCGGCGCACCATTGAGCCCCTGGAAGTCCGTCAGTTGCTCTCTTTCCCCAGTAGCGAGGTTTTGCACAAAGATGGCCGGACGAGTGGTTTCAAACGACACATAGGCCACCCGGCGTCCATCGGGGGACCATACCGGCGACAGAATGGGCTGGTCGGACTCGAGCAACATGGTCGGACGGGCACCATCGGCATCGGCGCGCATCAGGCGAAAGGTATCGTTGACCTCTCCTCCCTGGGTTCGATTGCGCAGTACCTCGACGTAGATCACTTCGGTGGAAAACGCCCCGGGAATCCCGGTCAAGGACTCGTAGACACGATCACTGATCGCATGGGCAATATCCCGCAACTGTCGTTCAGAGCCCTCGACAATCTGTTTGCTGAGGATTTTGCGCTGGTTGAGCACGTCGTAGAGGTCATAATGCACCTGATAAAGGCCTGAGACGTTCTCAACCCGCCCGACAATCAGATATTCGGCGTCCAGCACCCGCCAGTCGCGGAAGTGCACATCCTGCTCCCGGTGCGGGAAGGACAGCATGTCTTCCCGGGCTATCGGAGCAAATTGCCCGCTACGACGCAGGTTATCTTCAATGATACGGCTGATGTCCTCCGGCAGGCCGGGACCACCGACTATTTCCAGAGGCGCCACCGCAATCCGGGTCGGGTTGTCCACCCCGCGGGTGATTTCAATCGTCAGCTGCGCCTGGGCTCCCAAACACAGCGCCCACAAAACGACCAATGCCAGACACTGTCTCACAATCTCAAATCCTCTGGTTTAAACACCAGCCGCAACTGGCGAAATTGACTTTCAAACACGTGGGAAGGCATCCCCTGAATCTCCTCGAAGCGATCGATACGCTTGACCGCCTGCTCTGCCGAGCGGTCAAAAGCACTGTTCCCGCTGCTCTCCACGACCGTAACGTTGACCACCTGCCCCGTGGGCACCAGTTGAATCTCCAGTACACACTGCATACCCATGCGGGCAGACGGCGGCCGGCTCCAGTTGTTTTCGATGCGCTGCGCCATGACATCGACGTAGCTCTGAGCCACTTCCTGGGCCTGTTGTTCCTCAAAAAATTCGGCTTCTTCCGCCAGGGCGCGGTCCAGTTGCTGCTGACGCTCCAGCTGCTCGCGTTCGGCCTGTAGCTCCTGCTCCCGGCGCCGTTGCTCGGCGGCTTCCCGCTCTTTACGTCGGCGTTCAGCCTCCTGGCGCTCCTTTTCCGCCTGCGCCCGCTGTTCTTGCTCGCGCTTTTCTCGCTGTGCCTGCGCCCTACGAGCCTCTTCCTGCTGGCGGCGACGTTCGGCCTCCTGGCGCTCACGCTCCTGTTGGCGCTGGCGCATATCAATCACTTTCTGTTGCGCCGCTTGCTGTTCCGCCTGACGCTGACTCTTGGGCGTATACTCAACCACCTTGGCCTGAACCACACGGGGCCGCTGTACATCACGCGGCTCCGGGCGTGCGTCCCAGGTCGAAAACACCAGAGCGAACACCAGAGCGTGCAGCGAGAGGCTGATCAACAGGGGAAGTGTATAAGCCTTCAGGGTCATAAATCTGTGATCACTGTGGCGGTTCGGTGACAAGCCCCACCGAGGGAGCCCCGGCACTTTGCAGCTCGGTCATCAGTTGCACGACCAAGCCGTAGCCCACTTCCTGATCGCCCCATACCAGCACGGGGGTTTCGGGTTTCTGGCGCAGCACCTTCCCGACCGTTTCCTTGATCTCCGCGAGCGGGCGCGCCTGCTCCTGATCCCCGCCCAGGTTGATGTAGTAGGTGCCGTCCTTTTTGATGGACACGATCAACGGCTCTACGTCATCGTCTTCCAGCGGCTCGGAGGGCGCCTGAGGTAATTCGACCTGAACGCCCTGCATCAGCAGCGGCGCGGTCACCATAAACACAATGAGCAGCACCAACATCACATCGATGTAGGGCACCACGTTGATTTCAGCCAGAGGCTTCTTTTTGGGTTTACGCCCAAACGGAGACATGTCGGCAACCTCGCTTGATCAGGATGAAACCTGTTTGCTGTGGACCTGCCGATGCAGGATGGCCGAAAACTCTTCCGCGAAGGTATGGTAATAATTGAGCATGGCCTCGGCGCGAGCCGAATAGCGGTTGTACGCCAGTACCGCGGGAATCGCCGCAAACAGCCCCATGGCGGTAGCCACCAGTGCCTCGGCAATGCCCGGTGCGACCGTGGCGAGGGTCGCCTGATGGACGTTGGCCAGGCCCCGGAATGAATTCATGATGCCCCACACAGTGCCGAACAGTCCGATATAGGGACTGACCGAGGCGACACTGGCCAGAAATGGCAGGTGCAGCTCCAGCTTTTCTTCCTCGCGGGAAAGCGCCACGCGCATGGCCCGCTGGCTGCCTTCCATCACCGCTTCGGAGCTGGCTCCGCTCTGCTGACGCAGGCGAGTGAACTCCTTGAAGCCGGCCCGGAAAATATTCTCGGCCCCCTCAGCGGTTTTACCATTGCCCTGACGGTACAACTGGTTGAGGTCAATGCCGGACCAGAACTGCCGTTCAAATCCATGAAACAGGCCACGAGCCTTACGCAGGTACAACCCCCGCTGGACGATCATGACCCAGGAGATGACAGAGGCGAGAAACAGGAGCAGCATGACAAACTGAACCAGCAGACTGGCTTCAGCCACCAGGCTCCAGATGGACATGTTATTTTCTTGAGGCATAAGATCATCAGCTCTCAGTAGTGGATGCGATTTTTTTCTGCATTTCCGTTGGAATCGGACGCGGGCGGAAACTCTCACCGCACACGCAGGCAATCCGGATTAGACCGTCACACAACAGTTCGTTCCCTCGCCAGACGGACTGGTGAAAAACCACGTTGGTGCGCGCCAGTTTCTCGATCCGCGCGGTCACGCGCAACGCGTCATCGAGTCGGGCGGAGCGATGGTACTGCACCTCGGCCTTGTGTACGACCAACAGCAGACCGTCATCCAGAATGGCCGGCTTATCATACCCTAACTGGCGCAGAAATTCGGTTCGACAACGCTCCATGAACTTTAAATAGTTCACGTAGTAGACAATCCCTCCGGCATCGGTGTCTTCGATGTAGACCCTGACCGGCAAGGAAAATTCACCCGCCAAGGCTGACTCTGAGACCTCCGTCTCACTCCGGCTTGAAATCAGGCTCATAGTGTCAGTCACTCTCCCTGAGGCGCTTTGGTAAATCCACTCCGAAGTGCAGATAGGCATTGGCGGTGAGAATACGGCCGCGAGGCGTGCGTGCCATGAACCCCTGTTGGATCAGGTAGGGCTCAATCACGTCCTCGATGGTGCCCCGCTCTTCACTGATGGCGGCA
Source organism: Marinimicrobium sp. (assembly GCF_002695945.1). Classification (NCBI taxonomy): domain Bacteria; kingdom Pseudomonadati; phylum Pseudomonadota; class Gammaproteobacteria; order Cellvibrionales; family Cellvibrionaceae; genus Marinimicrobium; species Marinimicrobium sp. The sequence goes on from NZ_NZQP01000033.1 coordinate 62,550, forward strand.
GCCAGGCTTTCAATACCCACCGGGCCACCATCAAAGTTGTCCATCAGCGCCAGCAGCAGGCGGCGGTCCATATGATCAAAACCACGCTCGTCCACTTTGAGCATATTCAGGGCCAGATCGGCCATTTCCGAGGTCACCACACCGTCGCCACGCATCTCTGCGTAATCGCGTACCCGACGTAACAGGCGGTTGGCCACCCGAGGGGTGCCTCGCGCCCGCTTGGCCACTTCGACCGCACCGGACTCTTCCATATTGACCCCGATCAGCTCCGCCGCTCGCAGCACAATGCGGGTCAGATCCGCTACGGAGTAGAACTCCAGGCGCTGGACAATGCCAAATCGGTCCCGCAACGGCGAGGTCAACAGGCCGGCCCGGGTGGTTGCCCCCACCAGGGTAAACGGCGGCAGATCCAGTTTGATGGAGCGGGCCGCAGGCCCTTCACCAATCATGATATCGAGCTGAAAGTCCTCCATGGCCGGGTAGAGAATTTCCTCCACCACCGGGCTCAGGCGATGAATTTCGTCGATAAAGAGTACATCGCCGGGCTCCAGATTGGTCATCAGCGCGGCCAGATCACCGGCCTTTTCCAACACCGGGCCGGAGGTGCTTTTCAGGGAGACCCCCATCTCGGTGGCGATGATATTGGCGAGGGTGGTCTTACCCAGGCCCGGCGGGCCGAACACTAGGGTGTGATCCAGCGCTTCACCCCGTTTCTGGGCCGCGCCGATAAATATTTCCATCTGCTCGCGCACGGCGGGCTGGCCAATGTAGTCGGCCAGCGCCTTGGGGCGCACGGCGCGGTCGATCACGTCTTCGCGCTCGCGAGGTGCCGCATCAATCAGGCGATCGGTTTCAATCATGGGAACTACTCAGTGGTCACAATCCGGAGCACAGTCTATCAGACCGGACGGGAGGGGCTCTATTGAGGCTTAATTTGTGGCCAAGTGCCGGTAAACCTTTGCGGGACACGCCGTAAATACCTCCCTGTAGGCTCGGTTGCCGCTATCCCTGCGGCAAACGGTCCCGCAAAGGTTCACCGGCACTCGGTTATGTTTTCGTCCTAAACGCTGAGGGCTATTTTTCTATACGCTGAGGGCTCATTATCTATACGCTGAGGGCTCTTAACGCCAGGCGGATCAGTTCCTGGCTGCCGGCGGCCGGGTCCTGTTTGGCGGCGGCGCTGATCATGCGGGCGGCTTCGGCGGGCTTGTAACCCAGGGCAATCAACGCGCTTTCGGCCTCTTCCTGATGATCGTCTCTGGAGGTCTCCGGTTCAGGCAGCAGGTCTCCGGCCAAGTCTTCCCGGGGCAGTTCCCAGCCTTTGAGGCGATCGCGCAGCTCGATGACCAGCCGCTCAGCGGTTTTTTTGCCGACTCCCGGCACTTTGGTCAGGGCGGAGACTTTGTCTTCCCGCACGCAGCGGGCGATGTCGTCGGCTTCCATGCCCGAGAGGATGGCGATGGCCATTTTGGGGCCGACGCCGTTGACTTTGATCAGGGTGCGAAACAGGCTCCGGTCCCGCTGGTCGGCGAAGGCGAACAGTTGGTGGGCGCTTTCGCTGATGGCCAGGTGGGTGTGGAGCGTGACGTCGGCTCCCAGTTCGGGCAGCCGGTAGAAGGTAGTCATGGGCGCCTGAACTTCGTACCCCACGCCCTGTACGTCTATCAGTAGGTGAGGCGGTTGTTTTTCGAGCAATGTGCCGCGTAAGCGTCCGATCATACTTTACCCCGGTGCATTCGTGTAACTCGTAGGGCGGATAAGGGCGAAAGCCCGCATCCGCCATCCTGTGTCTATTCTGATCTGTTGCTGAATCAACAAGTCTGGTCCGCTACCGGGCAGAGCCCGCCGTGCCCAGAAGGTCGGATTCTCCAGCCAGTCCGGCCCGCTACGGGGGAACCCCTTACCCCACACCAGACCTCCGAGCGCTGCAGAGAATAATTTGCGCGTTCTGCTCAGTCGTAGGTCGGATTAGCGAAGCGTAATCCGACAT
>NZ_NZQP01000034.1:0-31688 GCF_002695945.1 Marinimicrobium sp.
GTTTTTCAAGCAGCGCCTCGTCCTTTTGGCTGACCCTTCACTCCGGAAGAGGCGCGAACTATACGGATATGATCCGGGGCGCGCAAGTACTTTTTGAAAAAAGTTTTAAGGCTCCTTGCGTACCTCTTCGGGCGCATCCTCTTCGCCGGATTCAGCGCTGCCCTGAGCAGAGGAATCATCGCCCTCTTTACTGCTATTCACCCACCCCACCAGAGAGGCCCGGCGCCGCCAGAGCCAGATGGCCGGGCCCGACAGGCCGTAGGTGACTGACATGCACAGCAGCACAACCGGCGGGTTGATGCTGACCACCACAAACACCCCCACCACCATCAACATGACCACAAAGGGTACGCGCCCGCGGAAGTCGATGTCCTTGAAGCTGTAGTAGCGAACATTGCTGACCATTAACAGCCCGGCGATGGTCGTGATTAGCGCCGAGGCCACCGCGACGGACACCGACACATCGCCGCTATGGCCAGTCCATACGATGGACGCGAGAATGGCCGCCGACGGCGGGCTGGCCAGACCGACGAAGTACTTCTTGTCGACCACACCTATCTGGGTGTTGAACCGGGCCAAGCGCAAAGCGGCGCAGACGGCGAACACAAAGGCGGCCGCCCAGCCGAGCTTTCCCAAGTCCGACAGCGCCCAACTGAACATGACCAGGGATGGCGCCAACCCGAAGGACACCATGTCCGACAGACTGTCGTATTGTTCACCGAACGCGCTAGAGGTGTTGGTCAGCCTGGCTACCCGCCCATCCAGGCCATCCAGAGCCATGGCCACGAAAATGGCAATGGCCGCACTGTCAAAATTGCCGTGCATGGCGGAAATGATGGCGTAGAAGCCCGCAAAGAGAGCCCCGGTGGTAAACAGATTGGGGAGAAAGTACACCCCACGGTGCCGCACCTTCTTGCCGTTCTCGGAAACCTCCTCTACATGCTCGTCAAAGGGGAGAAAACCCTCATCCCCTTCCTGCAGCCGGGAGTCCTGATCGTTGTTTGTCATAGCCACCTCAACACTGAATTTCCTGTCCCCATGGTACACGAAAGCCCGCTGCAGGTGATCCCGCAGCGGGCTGAACGAGTGCTCGGGGCCCGGAGGGCCCCTGCGCAAGAACTCAGTTCTTGGACTTGTCGATGATCTTGTTGGAACCGATCCAGGGCATCATGGCGCGCAGGCGCTCACCGACCTGCTCGATCGGATGCGCCGCATTCAGACGACGACGGGCGGTCATCTCCGGGTAGTTCAGGGCGCCTTCGCTGATAAAGCGCTTGGCGTACTCACCGTTCTGGATGTTGCGCAGGGCCTGACGCATGGCTTCGCGGGACTCGTCATTGATGACCTGGGGACCGGTCACATACTCACCATACTCCGCGTTGTTGGAGATGGAGTAGTTCATGTCGGCAATACCGCCTTCGTACATCAGATCAACAATCAGCTTCAGCTCGTGCAGACACTCGAAGTAGGCCATTTCCGGGGCATAACCGGCTTCCACCAGGGTTTCAAAGCCGGCCTTGACCAGCTCAACGGTACCGCCACACAGCACCGCCTGCTCGCCGAACAGGTCGGTTTCGGTTTCGTCTTTAAAGGTGGTTTCAATAATACCGGTACGACCACCGCCGATAGCGGAAGCGTAGGACAGCGCTACGTCTTTGGCCTTGCCGGACGCATCCTGGAAAATCGCGATCAGATCCGGAATACCGCCGCCTTTGACGAACTCGGTGCGAACGGTGTGACCCGGAGCCTTGGGCGCCACCATGATGACATCCAGATCCTGGCGGGGCACGATCTGGTTGTAGTGGATGGCAAAGCCGTGAGCGAAGGCCAGGGTAGCGCCCTGCTTCAGGTTGGGCTCGATCTCGTCTTTATAGAGCGCAGACTGGAACTCGTCCGGAGTCAGAACCATGACGATATCGGCACTTTTCACCGCGTCGGCTACATTGGCCACTTTCAGGCCAGCGCCTTCGGCTTTCTTGACCGAGCCAGAGCCTTCACGCAGACCGACCACAACCTCAACACCGGAGTCCTTCAGGTTGTTGGCGTGCGCGTGACCCTGGGAGCCATAGCCCAGAATGGCCACTTTCTTGCCCTTGATGATGGAAAGATCACAATCTTTGTCGTAATAAACGTGCATGTTCATCTCCTGAATAGTCGCCCAAAGGCGGGGAACGATTGAATATCGGCCGGCAGTTTAAGGAAAAACACTCATAACGTAAAATGATATATTCGCAACTTGATATTGCATATAATGCAACATCAATCAACGGCAGGAGATCCCGATGGACGCCACAAAGCTTCGTCTCTATCTGGCGCTCGCCGCCACACGCCACTTTGGGCGAGCGGCTACCCAGTGTCACGTCAGCCCCTCCACCATCAGCCGCAACCTGAAACAGCTGGAAGAGGAGCTGGGCGTGACGCTGATGCTGAGGGATAACCGATCCGTGAACCTGACGCCCGAGGGCGAACGATTCCAACGGTTTGCCCGGGAAAGCCTTCAACAGTGGGAGACCTTTCAGGAAGCACTGCACCAGGGCGCCGACGAGCTGCGCGGCCAACTGAGCATTTACTGCTCGGTGACCGCCAGCTACAGCTTTTTGCACGACTTGCTGACCCAGTTCCGGGGCAGCTATCCCGGCATCGCCATCAAACTGCACACGGGGGACCCCGCCCAGGCGGTCGAGCGGATTCTGGCGGGACAGGAGGATATTGCGATTGCCGCCCGGCCCGACCGTCTGCCGGGAAGCCTGGAGTTCAAGTCCATTGCCGAGTCACCCCTGGTGTTCATCGGCCCCGAGGACCCGGCGTTNCTCNCCAANCAGGCCGGCTCCGAACAGGANTGGCGGCGCTGGCCGATCATCATCCCGGANGAGGGNATTGCNNGGGAGCGCTTTGACGGCTGGTGCCGGGCACAACAGCTCGACACCCGACATTTACGCAGAGGTCAAAGGCAATGAGGCAATCGTCAGCATGGTGAGCCTCGGTTTCGGGGTCGGATTGGTGCCAGAGATTGTGCTCAGAAACAGCCCCCTGCGCCAGCGGGTCAAGCCGCTGCCGCAGCAGCCGGACCTGGGGCCCTTCGAAACCGGCATCTGCGTGCTGCAAAGGCGGCTTAAAAGCCCNATTGTGTCAGCACTATGGGAACAGGTGGCGGGTTAACCCCCCCCGGAGCAGCTAACCCGCCACCAGCCATACAGNAATTTACCGCACTGGGGACAACCGCAACACNGCCACATCNTGTGCGGCCAGCTTTAACCGAAGCGGTTTACTGGTATCCCCCTCGCCATCTCNCCAAAGCCGANGCCAGGTGAACTGCTGATNGTGNAAGTTGATGTGATGGCCAAACTGATCATCCTTCACTTCAAAATGATGAGCCCAGTCGTGGGTATAGCTCAGCGGCGTATCCCCGCGGTTCAGAAACATGAAGGCCCAGTCACCGCCTTCCAGCGGNTTTACATAAATCATCAGCTCTCCCTGATGAAGGTACTTCATGGCCTGTANACCCAGAGNGTCCTGATTCAAGGCAATGATGTCTNGGTTCGTCAGAATGTCGCGTGTGGCATCACTCATGTTGCGCAGGTCGTTTCCGGCGATCAGCGGCGAGTTCAACATNGCCCACAGGGTGAAATGGCTGCGGTCCTGCGCCTCTGTCATACCGTTGCCCACTTCGAGCATATCGTAGTCGTTCCAATGACCTGGGCCCGCGTATTGACGCAGTCGCTCATCGGCACGCATNTCGAGAATCTTCAGAACACCCCAGGATGACCAGGAACCCCAACTCAGCTCGCANTCCCANCAGGGNTAGATATCGCCACTGACCCGCCAGGAGTGCCCCACNTCCTNCGCCCAATTCCAGGGCTGGTTNTCNCCCCACTCACAGATACTNAACANAATCGGTCGTCCGGCGCGTTTGAGCGCGTCGCGCATCGTAGTNTATGCGCCAATCGGGTTGATATTCTCGGTATCACACCAGTCGTACTTCAGGTAATCAATNCCCCACTCNGCGTAGGTACGCGCATCCTGATACTCGTAGCCTCGACTGCCCGGATAGCCNGCGCAGGTGGTATTACCCGCATCGGAATAAATCCCCAGCTTCAAGCCNCGCTGATGNACATANTCGGCCAGGGCTTTCATCCCGGAGGGAAACCGNTCNTTNTTAACCTGAATATTGCCCTGAGCATCNCGCTCACCGTGCCANCAATCATCNATNTTNATGTANTCNTNNCCNGCCGCTTTCANNCCCGACTCCACCATGGCNTCNGCCATTTCCCGAATCATNGACTCGTCGACNTTACANTCGAACGTNTTCCANCTGTTCCAGCCCATCGCNGGCGTATCGGCNAGNTGCNGAAACTTTTCGGCATTTGCGGCCAACGATGCCCAACCAANCAGAAAGCCGGTAGCCCANGTTAAAATTGTACTTCTCATAATGATTACCCTTATCAAAATATACGATTTATNTTACTTTTAAAAATTTGCGATAAAACGCCCATCAAGCCTGATGCAATGCTCCGTTNANGAACGGGTCGGCGCCAGGATCGAAAGACGAAAAATGAAACCAATGGTTTCCTTTTTGAAAAAGGTCTGAACNATCNTGTTCNCCCCCGGCCAGAAAACNCANTCGGAAGCGAACCTAGGAAGGATCAGTTTTCGCTGTGAAATTCCGGAAGCTCATCCAGAGTGANTACCAGCTCATGGTTGTAAACCTCAACTTTATGTGCATCTTCATTGTAGTACTCGCCCGTCCAGAAGTTACTGCTATTGGTAACACCTTCTTCACTGTCCCCGTCATTCCAGGTCACGAANNACAGCCACCAGGCGCCATCCTCCTTGATATTNTCCGGGTGAGGAATCGTGCCATTTTCTGTCAAGGCAACCATCTTGTCTTCACTGTCCGGATACTCGACGGCTTCGTTGAANTTGGGGAGTTTGGAGCCGTAATCTTGCGCATCTCCGTAAATATCTTCNCCAATAATATCNACNTATCGATCCCCCGGGTACCAATCAGCCGAGGCTCCATTCCATACCCAAATCAGATTATTCAGTTCGTGATGATTCGTTAACCGATCGTACAAATACTTCCAGAGCGCTATCTGTGCGTTAGCAGGTTGGACGGAATCATCTCGGGTCGCCCCCCACCAGAACCAGCCGCCTGATGCCTCATGCAAAGGGCGCCAGAGGACAGGAACGTCGGCGTCCTGGAGAGCCTTCAACTCCTGTGCAATACGGTCGACATCAGCCTCCAGCTGGGCGAACGCCTCAGACTCCCTATCAAGTTGATCGCCATCCATTGGTATTCTGAAGCCGGTGGATTCCGTATAGAACTCCAATGTTTCTCCAGACGGATCTCGCCAGTGCCAGTTGAACGTAACCAGCCCTCCCAGTTCCCAATGCGCGATCGCCTCTTCGGTCTGCATCAAACCAGACCACCCTTGCCCATCAGCTACGGTGTAGTTCATGAAGTCATAGCCCATGATCGCAGGGGCCAGCCCGGTGTCATTGACCACTCGCTGGAACATGTCGGTGGAATCTTTCCACGTCAAGTCTTGCTGACCTGACAGCACCTGCTTTCCGAAAACACTTTTCAGATAGCTGTAAACCGCCCGGGTTGTCTCGGTCGCATTGTCATTGACGAGATTCTCTGCAACATCCAGTTTTTCAACCGTGGGGGCGTTGGGGTCCATATCACCCATCTCGACAACGCAGATTTCTTCCTCCTGACTGATTACCTGCTGCCCCCAGCCATCGCCATCGGGATCGACCGATGCCTCCGGCTCAGTACAATAGGGGTATTCTCCTCCCTCAACCTCAACATAGGTCAGCGCCTCTTCTGGATCCTGTTGATTGGTATCGGGACCATCTTCAATAGCGTTATTACTACCACACCCCAGAATACCTGCCGTAAAAGCCAGAATGGCTGCGGCACAGGTGTTACTTTCAAACAGATAGCGTTTCATTTGGTCTCTTCCAGTATCAACCCACTTGTACAGACAACAAAACATCGAACCAGAGCTCCCAATAACAGAGGGAGCCCTGGTCCCGCTGCTCAGATCTACTCGGCCGCAGGAAATCTGGCCGGAACGGAGGTCTCCATCAGACCACCCTTACCATGAACGACTTGCTCACCCCGATCCGTCAAATCCACGCTGGTCTCTTCAGAGTTGGACAGATCAAACCCGGTCGCGCTTTCCGAATTATCAATCCACGTCCAGGCCAACCAACCAAAGGGGGCGGAACGCTCGAACGAGGCAACATCCGCAAGCAAGTCATCTGCTACCAAGCCGCCTTCGACCATATCCACTTCCAGCCAATCAAACTGTTCCGCATAGTGGAAATCAATCAGTTGGACCACTTCTTCCTCAACCTCCAACGGAATGTCACCCTCGATACGCATTTCTCCGACTTTGATTGGCGCATCGGGCATATCGCTGACGCCGAACACCTGGAAACCAAAGTGTTGCGGAGTGCCGTTGCGCTCAAANCCTTCGGGCAACTCCATGACGAACTCTTTGGTCACCCACTCACCCGGCGTCAGATCTTCAATGGTCCAGACCGCGAGATTGGTGTGGTTGGACCAATTAGCATCCTGAATGAACACGCGGAATTCAAAGTCCTCCGGTGCCTGAGCGTAGGCCTCATCCAACTGCAGGGTCAGAGTCATTTCCAGGGTTTCACTGTTGAGATTGAAGTTTTCCACCTCGTTCAGATTATTCTTCTGGACAGCGAAAGTGCGGTTATTATCATCCGAGGTATCACCCGCCTCAGAAGGGCGCGGTGACATGACCAGAGCACCATCTTCCGCCGATACACTGACCGGCAGAGTGTGCCAACCGAGCACCGCCCAGCCATCGGTTCCTTCGGTGAAATCAGACTGATACTGGGTGCCCCACTCGAAGGCAACCTGCTCTTCAGGCAACCCAAGCACTGTGATGTTATCGAACAGAATCGGCTCAACACTGCCATTCAAGTTACCCATCTGGATCCCAAGGTCTGAGCCACCCGCCCACTCTGCCTCAAAGGTGAGAGTAGTCCACTCGCCGAACGTGACATTGCCACCTCCCAGATAGTTTGCCGTTTGCCAGCCCGCGGTATTGGACAGGACAGTGAAGTAAAGCTCCTGACTGGCATCGCCGTAAGCCGCTGGCACCAATACGTCGAGGGTAATTTCGACCTGCCCCGAGTAGCTGACCCCTTCCATAGCACCTGATAGCGCCAGCACTTCACCNTCCCCAGCNTCCCGGGTGAGAGCAAGAGCGCCATCCACTTCTGAAACGCCAGTTTGCGGATCCTCCCAGGACGCTGGCGCCCANTCGGCAACACCATCATCGAAGGTCCATTCCCGCAGCAACTCCGGGACAGACGCCTCGATAACTTTGATGTTGTCAANNCGAAGNTCGCCATTCACCTCGGGATTCTTNCCATTGGCCACCAACTCCAGCCCGATTTTGGTGACACTGGANGCATCAAAGCCGTCTTCNGCCCAGCCAAAGGAGCTATCGTCCTGAANAACTTTTTNCANGCTTGACCANCNGTTGGCCTGCAGGCTATCGGCTGAGTTCCACCCCAGGTTGGCGTANCGCCCTTCACTATCCCGNAGGTACATCTGAAGCCCCATGACGCCCTCGCCTTCCGCGGCCTGCATGTAGGCCTCATCCAGATAGACCTCCATACTCACTTCCCGGCCAAGNACACTCATCGACTCCGGCAGCACNGCCAGATAACCGGCTTTGTCGTCTGGCGTCTGCCAATCNATGGGCAACTGAGCTGCNTTATCTCCGGCGGCCANGATCATCAANTCCTGGTGNCGNATAGCGTCNTCTTCCNCATTGGNGTCACCGAANTCACTGACAACGACCGGTATACGCTCGCCNTNCAANAGCTCCATCGCCGANGCCATATCGTCCCGGTCACGCCAGNGCGATCCNAAAGCATGNACAGANAGAACAATATTTTCCTCATCATCNGCGGCCAACAGCTCCCGCCCCCGATTACCAAGGAAGGCATNGTAATCCTGGCCACAGCCGGGCGCATCAATCACGATCGGGTTGCGGAATCCGGCCCGGCGCATCTGCCGGATNACGGCTTTGTAATTGTCAATGTAGATCCGNTACCCCTGACTGTACGANTTNAAAATGCCGGTCGGTCCCCACTTGCTCGCCAGATTGAGCATAACGTGGGGCTGGAAGCGGTCTTGCACCAGCACCGGAACCCACTCGTTCAGCCACAGGTCGTTCACCGCCCCAAACAGAGCTTCATCATCGGCGGCACATGCAACCTCGGGCTCCCAATAGGTCACTATTGCCACGAGGCCAGCATCGACCGCAGTGAGCAGCGCCGCCTCGAGCTCATCCGCNGTGGTGTCAGAGCGGAGTTGTAANCGCACCACATTAGAGCCCACCTCNTGAATCGAGGTAATACCATTGATTCGCTCCAAGGGGTTATCGCCGTATTGCAGGTTTACACCGCGCAAAAGCACTGNTTCACCGGTGGCATCGAGCAACTGNGANCCATCGGATGACAAGACCGGNGCATTNTCCGAAGGACGCGGNCGCCCCTCATCTCCTTGAACAGGTTCNGGNATCAGCTTGTGCTTTTCTGAATCCGGGGTGTCCAACATGCTGCCGCCGCAGGCTTGCAGGCCGAAGGCACAGGCGAGCAGCGCTANATANCCAATTTGTTTTTTCATAATGAACTCCGAAATTATTCTTAGTCGGTTAAGCCTTNATTGATGTCAGCNCGATCGTTANAACGAGAGGCTGACGCCGGCTGCATAGCGGCGNTCCTGAACCCACAGCGAACGGAAATGATTNTCCCACTGGCCATAGCTGTGGCGGCTTTCACTGGTCAGATTGGTGCCGTTCAGGTATAGGCTTATGTTGTCGTTGATCCAGTAATTGACGGACAGGTCGAGGTAACCGGTTGGCTCAAGCCACTGCCCCATTTCCATGACGGCAGCGGTCGTATTGACTTCGAACCGCTCCATGTACTCTTCGCTTCGCCAGTTGTACGCCGCGCGAACATTGAGCCCCCCTTTGTCGTACCACAGAATCAGGTTGGCCTGATGCTCGGAGTTAGAGGGCAGCGGAAACTTGTTCCCTTCCAGATCCGAGTATTGGGACTCGCTTTGCGAGTAGGTGTAGTTCGCTTCGATGCCCGTCGCACTGAGGTNCTCCCCGGGCANGAAAGTGAACGGCTGCTTATAGCCCACCTCCAGCCCGTATAAATCCGAGGCACCGGTGTTTCGCGTGGTCCAGATATTGGCGCGGCGACCGCGGTCGATNCCATCAAGGTCTCGGAAGGAGCGCTGTTCCTGNCCCGGNTCTACGGCGGTTTCCACGTCAATCAGGAACAGGCTGGCACCCAAGATGGAGTTCTCGGCGAAGTACCACTCTGCCGCCGTGTTATAGACCCGGGCCCGCCAGGGCTCGATATCCGGACGCCCCTGATCTTCACCTCCTCCAACACAACCGACATCATCCTGTACCGGACCGGAGGGACCNACCACCATGACCGGCTCACCNTTTTCATCGGTTTTAGGGCAGCGCTGGTACCAGAGGTTCANGCTGGCNCCGACGTTATCCAGATCATTTCGGGTCATAGTCTCAGCAAAGCCGAAACGAACGGTGACATCGTCTGTGGGAAACAGGTTGAAGTTGACTGAAGGCAACACATCGGTGAAGTCCACTTCATCGGTTTGCGTGCCGTAAACAAACGCAAGCTTCTGCCAGTCGTCATAGCCGATGGAATTGAACATATCGAGAACTTCCGGCACATCATTTCGGATGACCGTCCGATCGGTCTGAACCACTTTCACCCCGACATTGCCTGAGTAGGGGATACCGAAGAGTCCCTGATCGAAATTCTCGAAATTCACCTGTACGTGAGCGGAAGTACTGGCCTCTTCCACGTCGTAGCTGTAGCCGGGGTTTTCCACGGCCCGCACCTCGCCGTACAGACGTGTCATAAAGTCATAGGGGCTGTCCCAGGCGTCGGGGTTCAGAGCCGCTACGCCGTCTTCAAACCCACCAATGGGGCCAAAATCGGTAAAGACGACGGTGTCGTCACCGCTAAACCCATTGTCCTGTANACCACCGACCTCGACCAGNTTGATATTGGTTTCCGAAAAATCGAANTTGCGCCAGTCGGGGTAGCGTTGCCACACNAGGTTNCCCGGAAGCAGCTTGTAGCGCAGATCCGCGGGAACCCGCGGATCTTCCCAATCGGTATANCGTCCGGTAGCAGTCACATATTCGAATCGGTCGCTGCGTGCCTCCCGAATCCCGTGACGCAAGCCAACATCAATGGANTCGACCAGNCCCCAATCCAGACGCAGNTTNACATCCGCNCGCACGACATCCANCTCCGCCTCAAGATTGCTCCCTTGAGCGAACCCTTGGTACTGGTCGAGAACCGCCGGATCGGCCAAACTGGGCCCTTGATAGTGGAACTCGGGATAATCCGGTCGATAATCCACCGTCACGCGGTAACCTTCCACCGGNTCCTTACCATCTTCACCATCCTCATCAACCCAGAGCCACGCCGGAGTCCCCTGCTGGAACGTCGCTTCGCGGGTCTGACTCTCTGCTTCACCGTGGACATAACGCACACTGGCGATCAGGTTGTCGTGATTGGTGTAGTTCANTTCCAGGTTGGTGTTGATGGCNGCNGTTTTTTCTATGTCGTTATCCGAGCGGGTCTGGAAGTCNGCCGCCCAGACATCCGCCACGGTGACGTANTACANGTCATGATTGACNGTATTACCGGCGCCGTCCGGCACCCCAATGGTGGCTCCGTANTCAACCTGAGTATGGGGNGAGTCCTGCACGACGTTGTACACATTCTCGCTAAAGACNCCAGGCTCACCATTGACCTCAAACGACTGCGGAGTACTACCNCCGTTAAAGCCGGCGCTGACCCCTCGATCGTATCGGTCCATACGGGTGTAGAACACATCACCCTTGAGAGTAAAATTATCGTTGAGCTCCCACTCCGCGCTGACGGTGCCGCCCGTGCGCTCACGCTCCATGAATTGACTGTTGGCACTGTAACGNTCGGGNACNATGTACCANTCGTTCGGNTTNCCGGTGCCNGCCAAATCCGGGGCATTGTTTACCGGGTCTGGGCCCACGGGTAGCGGTGCCCCNCCCTGAGACTCCAGAAAGCCCAGACGATGNCCATTCCAGATGGAGTAGTTGGCCGCGTTGGAAATCGAGTGNTTNAGGTTGGCGTANACGGCNAGTCGATTNTCAAAGTTGTANCCCACCATGACACTGGCACTGTGGTCCGGGTCGCGGGTGCCTTCCGTGCCATCGGCTTTCATNTCGTTTTTGGAGCGCTGACCCTGNGCCGCCTCCAGACGCAGACGNCTGGTCCAGCCTTCATCCAGCGCCAGGGGCTTGAANGTNCTCAGATCAACCACCCCGGATACNCCNCCCGAGAGCATGGAAGCACTTTGAGATTTGTACACGTCTACGCCGCTCATCAGGCCAGCAGGGATGTCAGAGTAGTCCGGCTGAACGCCGGTAATCGATTGAGGGCTGAGAAACTGTTCTCCATTGAGCGTGGTCAACACCTGAGGCATACCACGAATGTTCAGACTGGTGCCCTCATTGGCTTCTCGGGTGATCTGCACCCCTGTCACCCGCTGAAGTGAATCGGTGATGGTGGTATCGGGAAGCCGGCCAATGTCTTCGGCAACAATGGAGTCGACTATACGATCAGAGTCGCGNTTGATATCAATGGCCATTGACTGAGAAGCCCGTACTCCGCGCACGATGACTTCTTCGAGAAGACTAGTTTCCTCTTCACCGCCTCCCTGCTCTTGNGCTTGCACCCCCACACTACTCAGTGCGCAGCCGATGGCCAGTGCCAAAGCGGTTTTCTGCGAACCATACCCTCTGCGTTTGATCATACTGACATTCCTCTTATTACTTTTATTAACGTTATTGACTNGGNGAAANCNNGTCGCCTTNNGNGTGANTCCGAGCCGNTGAGNGNNCCGNTGANGCCNCNANTCAGGGTTTCTNTNTNGTCTNNGNNNCCCCTTTATTCTNTGTAACCGGTTCCACNACTGNAGGCAAAAATAAGCTCCCTGAGGNGNNCAGNAAGCCTNNNAGNATCTGTAACCGATTACAAATAGCCTAGCNNAAATNNNTTTTNGTGGCAANCNNAAAANGNNGNGNTGNGTATTTTTNTCGGTACGATTTGGTCTANAAANGGAGGGANTTTATAACGAAAGCNNTCANTNCCNCGNCACAGNACCTTTGATCCGGCNCCCTCCCTGGCGCCANNCGAGGCTACAGACTCANTACTTTTTCNCCNCGNGANATACCNGANACNCCNGAGCGCACCACTTCCAGAATGGACGCTTCGCCCACNGCCTGAAAGAAGGCNTCCAGTTTGTCGCTGGTGCCGGTGATCTGGATGACGTACAGCGAGCTGGTGACATCCACNATCTGGCCNCGGAAGATGTCNACACAGCGCTTCACTTCNGCNCGCTGGGCACCGGAGGCNTTGACNTTGACCAGCATCAGCTCACGCTCAATGTGGGCGCCTTCGGTCAGATCCACCAGTTTGACCACATCNATCAGCTTGTTCAGGTGCTTGGTGATCTGCTCAATCTTGTGATCATCNCCAATGGTGGTCAACGTCAGGCGAGACAGGGTCTCGTCTTCGGTGGGGGCNACCGTCAGGGTTTCAATGTTGTAGCCNCGCTGGGAAAACAGCCCGACCACCCGGGACAGTGCGCCCGGGGCGTTTTCAATCAATACCGAAATAATACGTTTCATGTCAGGTACGCTCCGTCTTGCTCAGCCACATGTCGCGCATGGACCCATTGGGTGCAACGTGCATGGGGTATACGTGTTCGCTTGGGTCAACCTGGATNTCCATAAACACCACCCGNTCTTTCATGGCGAAACACTCTTCCATNTTGGCTTTGAGGTCTTCTTTGCGCTCCACGCGNATGCCGACATGCCCGTAGGATTCCATCAGCTTGACGAAATCCGGCAGAGTCTCCTCGTACAGTGATTCGGAGTAGCGGCTTTCGTACTGCATATCCTGCCACTGCTTGACCATACCCAGGGCATGGTTATTCAGGCAGATGATTTTCACCGGCAGGTGATACTGGGTACAGGTCGCCAGNTCNTGGATGCACATCTGNATGCTGCCTTCCCCGGTCACGCAGGCGACNACCGCATCNCGGTGCGCCATCTGNACGCCCATNGCCGCCGGCAGGCCGAAGCCCATGGTGCCCAGNCCACCGGAGTTGATCCAGCGACGCGGNTTGTCGAACAGATAATACTGGGCNGCAAACATCTGGTGCTGNCCCACGTCAGAGGTGACGTAGGCATCGCCCCCNGTCACTTCGTACAGCGCCTTGATCACATCCTGAGGCATGATNTTNTCGCCGTCGGTGTTGTAGCGCGNCNCGGTATAAAGACCGTGACGGGTNCGCCACTCGTCAATCTGCTTCCACCAGGCCTTGATCGCATCGGCGTCCGGCNGNTCTTTGCTCTCTTTGACCATGGCCAGCATTTCGGTCAGCACGCTCTCCACCGANCCAACGATAGGCACATCGGCGGCAACCGTTTTGGAAATGGAGGCCGGATCCACATCAATGTGGATGATCTTGGCATTGGGGCAGAACTTGCTGACGGTGTTGGTTACCCGGTCGTCAAAGCGTGCNCCCACGGCGAGAATGACATCGCTGTGATGCATGGCGGTATTGGCTTCAAAGGTGCCNTGCATGCCCAGCATACCCAGGAACTGGCGGTCGGAACCCGGGTAGGCCCCCAGCCCCATCAGGGTATTGGTGACCGGGAAGTTCANGCGTTTGGCCAGATCGGTCAGCAAATCGGAACCATTACCCTGAATAACACCACCACCGGCATAAATGACCGGACGCTTGGATTCCAGCANCAANTGGACGGCTTTNCGNATCTGCCCGGTNTGCCCGCGAGTGGCCGGATTGTAGGAGCGGATCTTGACCTTTTCCGGGTANTCGTANGGGAAGGTCTCACCGGGCGCCGTGATATCTTTGGGNATATCAATGACCACGGGGCCGGGACGACCGGTTGAGGCAATGTAGTAAGCCTTNTTGACGATTTCCGGAATCTCGCTCGGATGCTTGACCATAAAGCTGTGCTTTACGATCGGCCGGGACACACCCACCATGTCCGTTTCCTGNAACGCATCTTCACCAATGCGCTCAGAGACCACCTGACCGGAAATGACCACCATCGGAATCGAGTCCATATAGGCGGTGGCAATACCGGTAATGGCATTGGTCGCACCGGGGCCGGACGTCACCAGCACTGTGCCCACCTGACCGGTCGCNCGCGCATAGGCGTCCGCCGCNTGGGTGGCCGCCTGCTCGTGACGGACCAGGATGTGCTTGACGTCTTTCTGCCGAAATATGGCATCGTAAATATGCAGGGCCGCACCGCCCGGGTAACCGAACACGTGCTTGACGCCTTCGTCCCGCAGGGAGCGAATCAGCATATCTCCGCCTGATAGCATTTCCACTGGGTAACCTCTCAAATAACCATGAATGTATGAACTCAGGGGTCGCAACAACCACAAACCACGAAGCCACGGCCTGCCCGCCCTTCGGATCGGGAGCTGTGCTTCTCTGAATCGAGTCAGTCTTGGGATTCCCCGACCTCCCGCGCGGGTAGCAATTGCGGGCTGGCTCTGGGCAGGCGGCGTAGGTTAACGCGCCTTCGCGGCTGCGGATGGTTCGGGGGCCGGGTCGGCCTCCGGTGTAGAGTACGGCACCGAGGTTGTCGGCTGGCTCTACACGCCATCGTGCGAACTTGCTATTGTTCGGAAAATGCTCCGGAAAGTCAAGAGTAAACAGGGACTTGGGCGATAAGTTCACAAATCGGGGACAAGTTCGGCCTCTGGCGCGGGACACACCTTTCTCGACGGGTCCCTCCGGGCTATAGTGTATCCATGATACATGCGGCGCGAGGCCATGAGCGCAGGATGGCTTTTACCGGCCCACTACCGCCGCCCGCCAACGAAGGGAGCCCAACATGAAACACCCGCTTCTGGCCGTGCTGGCCATCACGCTCTGCGCCACCCCACTGACGGGGCTGGCCGATCAGGTTTACCGCTGGGTCGATGATGAGGGAGTAACGCATTTTACGTCTCATCCGCCCAAGGGGCGTCCATCGGAAACTCTGCGCACCCAGACAGGCCACAGCGAACCGGTGGATTACTCCAGCCAGTATCCACGCCCCGAACCCGAGCAGCCGGAACCACAATCGGCGGCCAGCAATGNCGAGCAACCCTCGNAACAGGAGCTGGATGAAGCCTGTCAGNGGGCCCGACAGAANCTGGAAACCCTGGAGCGGGGAGGCCGGATTGCCGTAGAGACCGAGGACGGCAGTCGGCGTTACCTGGGCGAGGAGGANCTGTCCGAACGGGCGGAAACCGCCCGCCAGATTATGGACCGAGCCTGCTGAAGCAACNCCGAGCGCGCACTCAGTGGAGCGCGCGCTTCTCGAAGCTCAAGCGGTCGCCCTTGAGCACCGCATGGATATTATCCCCCGGCACAAAGCGCCCCTGAAGAATATCCTGGGCCAGCGGGTTTTCGATCTGCTGCTGGATCGCCCGCTTGAGTGGCCGGGCGCCGTAGACCGGATCGAACCCGGATTCGGCCAGTTTATCCATCACCGCATCGTCCAGGCTCAAGGTCAGATCCCGCTCAGCCAGACGCTTNCGCAGCAGGCTGAGCTGAATATCGGCAATGCCGCGAATCTGCTCACGACCCAATGGGTGGAACACCACCACTTCGTCTACCCGGTTGATGAACTCCGGCCGGAAGTGACGTCCCACCACNTCCATGACCGCGTCTTTCATNGCCGCATAGCNGTTTTCATTGCCCAGGGAGTCTCCGGTTTTCTCTTCGTCGAAGCTCACGGTGTCGTAAGAGCGATCTTCCGCCAGGTCCTGAATGCGATCCGAACCGAGGTTGGAGGTCATCACGATCACGGTATTGCGGAAGTCCACGGTCCGGCCCTGGCCATCGGTGAGNCGGCCATCTTCCAGCACCTGCAACAGGATGTTGAACACNTCCGGGTGGGCTTTTTCCACCTCATCCAATAACAGCACCGAGTAGGGACGACGGCGCACCGCTTCGGTGAGATAACCGCCCTCTTCNTAGCCNACATAGCCNGGNGGNGCNCCGATCAGGCGAGCCACGGAGTGCTTCTCCATGAACTCGGACATGTCGATGCGCACCATGGCTTCCTGGCTGTCGAACAGGAACTCCGCNAGGGACTTACACAGCTCGGTTTTACCCACCCCGGTTGGCCCGAGNAACAGGAAAGAGCCGTTGGGGCGGTTCGGGTCCGACAGGCCGGCCCGGGAACGACGCACCGCATTGGCCACNGCGACCACNGCNTCGTGCTGACCGATNACCCGCTGNTGCAGGGCATCCTCCATCCGGATCAACTTGTCCCGNTCGCCCTCAAGCATTTTGGAAACCGGAATGCCGGTCCACTTGGAGACCACTTCTGCAATCTCCTCATCGGTCACCCGGTTGCGGAGCAGNTTCATTTCCATCATTTCGACNTGGCTGGCCATATCCAACTGCTTCTCCAGCTCAGGNATGACGCCGTACTGCAGCTCCGACATACGGGCGAGATCGCCCGCNCGGCGCGCCGCCTCCATNTCCAGCCGGGCCTGCTCCAGGTTGCTNTTGATCTCATGGGAGCCCTGCAGCGCGGCTTTTTCCGCNCGCCAGACTTCGTCGAGNTCGGCGTACTCACGNTCGAGCCGGTCGATATCCGANTCNATTTTTTCCAGGTGTTTTTTACTCGCCTCNTCNTCGTCCTTTTTGACCGCCTCGCGCTCAATTTTGAGCTGGATGAGACGCCGCTCCAACCGGTCCATCTCCTCCGGCTTGGAATCAATTTCCATCCGGATACGACTGGCCGCCTCNTCGATCAGGTCAATGGCCTTGTCCGGCAGTTGCCGGTCGGTGATGTAGCGCTGGGACAGTTTGGCGGCGGCGATAATGGCCGANTCGGTAATGTCNACNCCGTGGTGGACTTCGTAGCGCTCTTTCAGGCCNCGCAGAATGGCGATGGTATCGGCCTCACTCGGCTCGTCCACCAGCACTTTCTGNAAGCGACGNTCCAGNGCGGCGTCTTTCTCGATGTACTGGCGATACTCATTCAGNGTGGTGGCCCCGACNCAGTGCAGTTCGCCGCGCGCGAGNGCCGGTTTGAGCATATTGCCCGCATCCATGGCGCCTTCGGCCTTGCCGGCCCCNACCATGGTGTGCAGNTCGTCGACAAACAGAATGACCTGCCCCTCTTCCCGGGCCAGCTCTTTGAGCACGGACTTCAGNCGCTCTTCAAACTCGCCACGGAATTTGGCACCCGCCAGCAGGCTGCCCAGATCCAGCGACAGGAGACGTTTGTTTTTCAGGCCTTCGGGGACTTCGCCGTTGACGATTCGCTGGGCGAGNCCTTCCACGATGGCNGTTTTACCGACACCGGGCTCACCAATCAGTACCGGNTTGTTTTTGGTNCGGCGCTGCAGGACCTGGATGGTCCGGCGAATTTCATCGTCCCGGCCAATCACCGGATCCAGCTTNCCGGCTTCGGCCCGGGCGGTGAGATCCAGGGTGTATTTTTCCAGCGCCTGGCGATTGCCCTCGGCGTCGGCATCGTCCACGGTTTCACCGCCGCGGACTTTCTCNACNGTCTGCTCCAGGCTGGTGGCNTCACCAAACTGTTTGAGCANTTTGCCCAACTGGCTNTCGCCNTCGAGCATGGCGGCCANNAGNACCGACTCGCTGGANACAAATTTGTCACCNGCTTTCTGGGCGCGACGATCGGCCAGATTGAGCAGGCGGCCGAGCTCCTGGGACATACCCACATCGCCGGTCGGATTCTGCACNTTGGCCAGGTTCTCCAGTTGCTTGGCCAGNTCATTGCGCAGGCCGGTCATATTGAANCCGGATTGCGCNAGGAGTGAGCGAGCCGTGCCGCCCTGTTGNTCCAGAAGCGCCTGGAGCAGGTGGTAGGATTCCAGCTGGCTATGATCCCGGCCCACNGCCAGGGACTGAGCGTCAGACAACGCGGTTTGCAGCTGGTTGGTCAATCGATCAATGCGCATGGGTGTGCCTCAAGAATAGTCATTACTGNTAACCNNGTATGGTTAAAAGAATGGGGGCACACCNCGAAAAAGCAAGGCGCGAGGCCGCGCTTTNTGTCAGGGGTTGATCCAGATCAAGCTGGCCATCCGGCCGGTGTCGCGATCCCGGCGATAAGAATAAAANCGCTCGNGGTCGCGGTAGGTGCAGAAATCACCGCCGTAAACGGCGGTNANCCCCAGNGCCTCAAGCTCGGCGCGAGCCAGNNCNTACAAATCGCCCTGAAAATGCATCGGCTTCTGNCCGGGCTGGAAGGCCTGNGCAATGGCNTCNTTGTGGGCTTCGTTGCGCGCCTGNTCAAAAAACGCCTCNAGCACNTCNACCCCCACCTCAAAGTGGGGCTGAGACANCGCGGGACCGAGGTAGGCCAGCAACTGCNCCGAGGGTTCNCTNAANCGNGCNACCGCCGCTGCCAGNACNCCCTGNGCCAAGCCCCGCCAGCCNGCNTGCACCGCCGCCACTCGCGTGCCCTGCTGATTGCACAGCAGCACCGGCAGNCAATCNGCGGTCAGCACCGCGCAGGCCAGTCCGGGCTGTTTCGTATGACAGCCATCGGCGGTCAAAACCCGGCCATCGTCCTGNGCCTCGACCACCGCCGTGCCATGAATCTGCTCCAGCCATTGAGGTNCGCGCTCCAGCCCGAGNTCNGCCTGCAGCAGAGNACGGTTGCGCTGCACCGCCGAGGCGTCGTCCCCCACGTGCAATGCCAGGTTGAACTGAGCGTAGGGGCCCTCACTCACGCCCCCCTGGCGGGTGGTGATGGCGGCCCGCACTCGCTCCGGGGCGGGCCAGTCGGGGCGGATAAGCTCAAGCTCGGACATAGCAGTCTCCGGTGATTGACTCAGCCGGCCCGAAGNGCGGCCAGNAAAGATTGGAAGTCNTCGGGCAAGGGCGCGGTCCACTCACGATACTCCCCCGTACCGGGGTGCTCCAGCCCCAGCCGNGCCGCGTGCAGCGCCTGNCGGGGGAAGCTTTTCAGCTCGTGAATCAGCTCGTCACTGGCGCCCTTGGGAATTTTGAAGCGCCCGGCATAGGTGGCATCACCCACCAGCGGGTGGCGGATATGCGCCATATGCACCCGGNTCTGATGGGTGCGGCCGGTTTCCAGCTTGACCCGGATATGGGTGTGGGCCGCAAAGCGCTCCAGCAGCCGATAGTGGGTCACGGCGCGCTTGCCGCCGCGCTCCAGAACGGCCATTAATTTGCGCTGGCGCGGGTGGCGACCAATGGGCGCATCCACGGTACCACCACCGGTCATGGTGCCAATGGCCACCGCCTCGTATTCGCGACTGACAATGCGCTCCTGCAACTGCTCTACCAGGTCGGTGTGGGCCGACAGTGTCTTGGCCACCACCATCAGGCCCGTGGTGTCCTTATCCAGACGATGCACGATGCCCGCCCGGGGCACCCCCTCCAGGGCCGGGCAGTGATGCAGAAGCGCGTTCAGCAGGGTCCCGGTGTGATTGCCCGCCGCCGGGTGCACCACCAGACCGGCGGGCTTGTTGATCACCAGCAGGTCGTCGTCTTCATAAACAATGTTCAGGTCGATGGCCTCGGGCTCCCATTCTCCCTGCGCTTCGAGCTCCGCCTCCAGGCGCAGGGTCTCCCCGCCCAGCAGGCGCTCCTTGGGCTTGGCAATACGTCCGTCCAGGGTCAGTTGGCCGTCCTTTATCCAGGATTGGAGCCGGGCCCGTGAGAATTCAGGGAACAACCCGGAGGCGACCTGGTCGAAGCGCATGCCGGCCATATCCGGGGGCACGCGGGTGCTCTGTTGCAATTGATCCGCCATGGGGCGTGATTACCTCTATCGAGTGCGAGAGTGCGCGGCCCCNCCGGGGGCGCTTTGGTATACGCACGCTCTGTGTTTTAATAGCCCGCTGCTCCAGTGGGCCGGTACGGAGCCCACTGACTTTTGAATCGTGAACGAGTTTTGAATCCTATGCGAGTCCTGCAACTCCTACTGCTCGGCGGCCTGTTGGCGCTGATTACCGCCTGCTCCAATACCGATCGCGAGCCAGAGTATACCAGTGAGGCCGACCTTTACGAGGCCGCGCAGGCGCAAATGCGCCGCAGNCAGTGGGAAACCGCCATCAGNAACCTGCANTCACTGGAAGANAACTTCCCGTTTGGCACCTATGCCGAGCAGGCCCAGCTGGAGNTGATTTACGCCTANTANCGCTCCGGCGACGCCGATATGGTATCGGCCACGGCCGACCGATTCATCCGNCTTCACCCCCAGCACCGCAATGTGGATTACGCCTATTATATGAANGGGCTNAGCTCCTTTACCGAGGGTCGNGGNATGTTCGAGCGGGTGCTGCCGACGGACCTNACCCAGCGNGACCCCGGNGCCGCACGGGACTCCCTGGACCACTTCGCCCAGCTCCTCACCCGCTTCCCGGACAGCATTTACGCNTCGGACGCCAAGCGCCGCATGCTGTACCTGCGCAACCTGCTGGCCCGCTACGAAATTCACGTGGCCAACTACTACTTCAAACGCGGCGCCTATGTNGCNGCCACCAACCGNGGGCGCTACGTACTGGAAAACTTTGATACCACCCCNGCCGTNCCNGATGCNCTGGCNGTGATGGTGCAGGGCTACGANCTGCTGGATATGCCGGAGNTGTCCGCCCAGATGCTGGANATCCTCAAGCTGAACTACCCGGACCACCCGGCGCTGAACGACGANGGNTCTTTTGANTTCCAGTACAGTTCGGATGAGGGCGATCGCAGCTGGCTGAGCCTGATCACCTTTGGCTTGTTCGACAAGAGTGAGCCACCGGGCTTTGATACCCGGGAGCTTTATAATCCGGAATATCAGGACGCGCCNCAGCCGCCTTCAGGGGTTTGATGGCTGTTTTGGTGTGACCGTGTCGGGTTACGCGCTGGGCGCTAACCCGACCTAAGGGAAAGCGCCCGCTCTTACCGTCAGTTTTCTTACTCTCCCAACTTCCATCCGGACGTAATAGGATAACGCCGATCGCGGCCGAAGCCACGCTGNGTGATGCGNACGCCAATCGGNGCNTGNCGGCGCTTGTATTCATTGATGTCCACCAGTCGGACCACGCGCTCGACATCNTCCCGCTCAAANCCCCGGGCAATNATNGCTTCCGCACTGCAATCCTGNTCCACATACAACGCCAGTATCTGATCCAGCACCTCGTAAGGCGGCAGGCTGTCCTCATCNTTCTGATCCGGCGCCAACTCGGCGGACGGTGGGCGGGTAATGACGGACGGGGGAATCACCTCGCCCTGTTCGTTGCGNTGCCTGGACAGCTCAAACACCAGGGTTTTGGGAACGTCTTTGAGCGCATCNAACCCGCCGGCCATATCGCCGTACAGGGTGGAGTAACCGACCGCNAGCTCACTTTTGTTGCCCGTGGTCAGCACCAGNTCNCCCCGNTTGTTGGACCAGGCCATCAGCAGGACGCCTCGACAGCGGGCCTGCAGGTTCTCCTCGGTGGTATCCCGTTTGGCCCCCTCGAANACGGGATCCAGGGTCGCCATAAAGGCCNCGTACATNGGCTCGATACTNAGNGAGTGNTAACGCACNCCCATGCGGCGGGCCTGTTCGGCGGCGTCGGTCTGNCTCAGTTCCGAGGTGTATCGAAACGGCATCATGATNGCCGTTACCCGCTCCGGACCCANNGCATCCACGGCGATGGCCAGCGTCAGGGCCGAGTCGATGCCGCCGGAAAGGCCCAGCACCACGCCTTTGAAACCATTCTTGTTCACATAATCCCGCGTACCCGTCACCAGCGCCTGATACACGGAGTCCAGGTCCTGCTGCTGGGGAGCCANCGCCTGATGGGCCATATGGACCGAGCCATCGTGCCAGTTGGCCTGCANCAGNTCCAGCGACTCCTGCCAGGCGGGCAGGCGCCGGCACAGGTCGCCCTGGGCGTTCACCGCNACCGAGCCGCCGTCNAANACCAGCTCGTCCTGGCCNCCCACCTGATTGACATAAACGATGGGCATATGCCCNTGCCGNGCNCGCTCGGCCAGCAACTGCTCCCGCTCACGCGGCTTGCCTTTGTGNAAGGGCGAGGCATTCAGATTCAGCATCAATTTGGCGCCNGCGTCCCGGGCCTGTTCCACCGGTCCGGGCTGCCAGATATCCTCACAGATGGTCAGNGCCGTCGGCACGCCCTTGAGNTCAAAGACACAGGCNCTNTCACCCGGCACAAAGTANCGCACCTCATCGAANACNTGGTAATTCGGCAGGCACTGTTTGGCGTACTCGCACACCAACTGCCCNCGAGCAACCACGCCGGCCATATTGAACACCCGGCCCGCCACCACCTTGGGGTACCCGAGCACCAGCACAATACCCAGGTCTGCCTGCTTGAGTTGGTCCAGAGCGCGATCNATCCGCAGCGCGAGNCTCGGNCGCAACAGCAGGTCCTCCGGCGGATAGCCCGACAGGGTCAGCTCCGGAAAGACGATGACATCCGCCCCCTGGGCCTCCGCCCGACGGGCCTGCTCCAGAATCCGCTCGGCATTGCCGGGGATATCCCCGACCAGCGGGTTGATCTGGGCCATTGCGATACTCAAACTTGACATAAAGGGGCCTGCATCCTGATAAACTGCGGGAAAACGACGCGTATTGTCCGCCAATTGCGGATTCGACGCAAAGCGATAATATCCGACCCCGATCGGTCAGACTCACAGCCAAGGTACTCTGTCCCCCATGCCCGTCAACGACAACCCTGTCATGGCCCGCGTATCCAGCTACAGCAATTACGACCTGCTGAGGGTATACACCTACTATCGCACGCTGCTGGGCAGCCTGTTGCTGTTGATGTTTCAGGGCAACATTGCGCCCAATATTCTCGGCAACGACCACCCGGACGTCTTTCTCTATACCTCAATCATCTATACCAGCATCAACATCATCACCCTGGGCCTGCTATGGCGGGTGAAGTTTCTGCCCTCCAATCAGCAGAGTTTTGTGCTTCTGGTTCTGGACGTGGCGGCCATTGCGCTGATGATGTATGCCAGTGGCGGCGCCTTGAGCGGCCTGGGTTACCTGCAGTTGGTGGTCGTGGCGGCTGGCGGCATGCTGCTGCCCGCGCAGTTGGCGATTCTGCTGGCGGCTCTGGCCAGCATCGCCGTGGTGGGCGAGAGCATCACCCGGCTGTGGTTGCTGTCGATCGACAACCGTACCCTGTTCTCCGCCGGCACCCTGGGCGCCCTGCTCTTCACCACGGCCCTCACCTTCCAATATCTGGCTCGGAAGATCCGCACCAGCAGTCAGGAGGCACTGGCCCAGGCCCGGCAGGCACAGCACCTGCAACGCCTGGCTCAGTTGATTGTGGAGCGCATGCGGACCGGCATCGTTGTTCTGGGGGGGAACCAGTCCGTTGAATTGATCAACCGCTCTGCCGCCGAGCTGCTGGGCGTGCGCGAAACACCCGGAACGCTCGATGACATTCCCCTGCTCAAAAATCAGTTTGATCAGTGGCAAACCGACAGTCGCACTTCATCGGTAGTGGCCACGGATCAGTCGTCCAATAACGAACTGAAAATCAACTTCGCGGCGCTGGATCCGAGCACCGCCTCAGAGACCCTGGTCTTTGTCGAAGACAACCGCCTGATTGCCCAGCAGGCTCAGCAGCTCAAGCTCGCTTCCCTGGGCCGATTGACCGCCAGCATCGCCCACGAGGTACGCAACCCCCTCGGCGCCATCAGCCACGCCAGCCAACTGCTCAGCGAATCGGATCAGCTCACCGGCGGCGACCAGCGCCTGCTTCAGATCATCGATAATCACAGCAAGCGTGTGAACCAGATCATCGAGAATGTTCTTCAGCTTTCGCGCCGCCGCAATGCGCGGCCCGAGCAGGTCATACTGAACGATTGGCTCCAGCACTTTACGGAAGAATTCCGCTCCGGCCAGCCCAATCCGTGCACACTTGAATTATCTCTTGATCGTGCTGACATTGGAGCCAAGTTTGACACGGGTCAGCTCCATCAGGTGCTGACCAACCTGTGCGACAATGGCTTGCGCTACAGTGAGGCCATTACGGGAGAGCGCCGGGTCAGGATTGAGGCGGGCATAGAAGCGCGTAACCAGCAGCCTTTCATCAGAGTCATTGACTGGGGGGAGGGTATTGATGAGGAGCGTCGCAGGCATATTTTCGAGCCGTTTTTTACTACGGAAAGCACCGGCTCGGGCCTCGGACTGTTCATCTGCAAGGAGCTTTGCGAAGCCAATCAGGCTTTAATACACTATGAACGCACGTCCGATGGACTCAGTGCATTCCACATTCAGTTGGCACACCCGGACCGGGCACTTTAATGGCCGACACCGACAGACTCTCTGACACAGGTTTTCTATGAGTAATCAACGCGTTCTGGTTATTGATGACGAGCCCGATATCCGCGAGCTGCTGAATATCACCCTCGGGCGGATGGGCATTGAGGCCGACTGCGTGGAAAACCTGACGTTGGCCAAGGAGCGCCTGGCACAGTCCCAGTACGACCTATGCCTGACAGACATGCGCCTACCTGACGGGAACGGTCTGGAGCTGGTGGAATTCATTCAGCAGGAATATCCCCGGTTGCCGGTCGCGGTGATTACGGCCCACGGCAGTATTGATACTGCCATTGAGTCCATGAAAGCCGGCGCCTTTGACTTTGTGTCCAAGCCCGTCGATCTGACTGCACTGCGCAAGCTGGTCAGCAGCGCGATCCAGTCCAGCCAACTGCCCCCCATGCCGCTGCCGGCCGAGTGTCCGATTATTGGCCAATCCAAAGCCATTCAGCATCTGATCGCCAGCATTCAGAAACTGGCCCGTTCCCAGGCGCCGGTGTATATTTCGGGCGAGTCCGGGGTGGGTAAAGAGCTGGTGGCCCGCTCCATCCATAAACTGGGGCCACGGGCCGCCGGTGAATTCGTGGCAGTAAACTGTGGTGCCATTCCCCGGGAGTTGATGGAGAGCGAGTTTTTCGGTCACAAGAAAGGCAGCTTCACCGGCGCTCACCAAGATAAGGCGGGCCTGTTTCAGGTTGCCGAAGGCGGCACACTGTTTTTGGACGAGGTCGCCGACCTGCCACTGGACATGCAGGTCAAGTTGCTGCGGGCGATTCAGGAAAAAGCGGTGCGCCCCGTCGGTGGGCAAAACGAAATCCGCACCGATGTACGTATTCTCTGTGCCACCCACAAGGCGCTGGATCAGGAAGTGCTGCAGGGCCGCTTCCGTCAGGACCTGTTTTATCGGCTTAATGTCATCCAGCTAAGGGTTCCACCACTGAGGGAGCGCAGGGAAGACATCGCCATGCTGGCCCGCCACATACTCGAACAGTTGGCCCGAGAGGTCAATTTCCCCACGCCGCAACTGAGCCAACCGGCCATGAAACAGCTCTGCGAGTATCATTTCCCCGGGAATGTCCGGGAGCTTGAAAACATTCTGGAACGAGCGTTTACGCTCTGTGAAAGCCAGGTCATCGACCCGGTTGATCTGCACCTGCCGGATAATACCGACCCGATGGGTAACGGCATGGAACCCGCCAATGACGGTGCAGGCAACCATGTAGCCCGATGCGCGGAGTACCCTTCTCTGGATCATTATCTTCAGGAAGTCGAAAAAGACATCCTGTGCAAGGCGCTTGAGCAGGCCAAGTGGAATAAAACCCAGGCGGCAAAAAACCTGGGCATCAGCTTCCGGTCATTGCGCTACCGGCTACAGAAACTGGGGCTGGACGACGACTGAGTCGCCGCCCGAGCTTCGGACTACCAGCAGGCCTCTGGTGTCCGGCGTCCCCGGTGGTCCAAAGACATTTCCGTGTCGCAGTCTTCATCAGCGGTTTGCGGTGCGCGAATCGCCGTGGCGCTCAACGTGTAGGTGGTCGCCGACTCGTCATCAATGGTAATCCGATACATCCCCTCCGGTGAATCGATCCGCGCATCGCCTGTCGTCAACTGCTGATACACCGCACAATTATCATTGTCGTAACTGGAAAAGGTCGTATAGCAGCGCTGTAGACGTTGCGCCGTATCGTTCAAGGTCGCTTGCGCATCCGAACGATTGCTGCGCATTACCTGATTCTGATACGAGCTATAGGCAATAGATGCCAGGATACCCAGGATGGCCACCACGATCATGATCTCAATCAGGGTAAAGCCCGCCTGGGATTGTCTGTGAAATAACGTCACTACTCGTTCCTCTTGTTATCGAATCTGGTGTTATCGAATCTGGCGCCAGGATTGACGGCCCAGCGCATCGGTNGGGATATCCACNTCTTCCTCCAGCAANCGCCCAATCTCGCCNTCNTGACCGTTTACGCCACCATCAGANGGGTTGAGAATNAGCTTNCCNGNACCCNGNCCCANGACACCGAAGGTGGGNTCACCCAANATCAGNGANTCGTATTCTTCAATACCNTCCANCAGGTTNTCACCGTAATANCGATCNCCGATGGCNACCAGNTCCATCANCCAACTGCGNCCNCCAAACTCACAGGCCACGCCAGAAGGAATCAGCGTTGGGAAGATCAGGCGATCGAACAGCAACAGCGGCTTACTGACGACCCGCTCGCCCAGGGCAGTATCGAAATCAATAAACCAGCCATTAACATCGGCGTCGGTCCAGTCAGGTTCATTCCGGTCTTGGCCGTCAATGGTTCTCGAATCGGTTTCCTGGATGATGTCCTTTTCATGCAAAATCGACGTCCGCCCATCCTGACCCGCATTGCTTGTGTAATCCAGCTCTGCTCCCAGGTCAGCGATGGCGTAAAAACTGTTCTGGGGTGTATCCGCTGTCGCCAGGTTATCACTATTTTCAAAGTATTTTCCCGTTCCAAAATACACCATGATAACCCCTTTGGAGTCCGTCACTGTGTGGCGTTTCAAGGAGTTGAAGCCCAACGTCGGTGCACTCGTGATTGGCTGGCGGTCACCATCGTCATCTTTTGCAACAAACAGGGGATTGCCCGAGAGTCCTACATCCCAGCGATCGGGACGAGTATCACTCAGATCGAATCTCCAGAGGTTACCCTGCAGATCTCCCGCATAGGCGGTATTGATTTCTCCGTAGGCATTACCCAGCAACGCCACACCAGAAAGGCCTGTTCCCGCTTCCGTATCAATGACCCGACTCTGGGTGGTCGGATTCTCCAGATCAACGATAAACAGTTGCGATGTGCCAGCATCATACCCATTACCGAACACAACCGCCCAGCGACCATTGGCCATGCGAGCGATCTGGGGCTGACTGAGTATGTAGCCCATATTACCCAGAGCGGAGAGGTCGCTGGGTGCCAACTCAAACATCAACTCCGGGAAGTCAGGGTCGGTCACGTCCAGCGCAAAGATACCCTTACCCCCGGCGCCGAAAGTGCCAACGACCACGCTTTTCCACTCACCACCCACGTAAGCATCACCCACCGCCAACGGGCCGTCCACCGTGTACTCATGGGCAACGTCCTCTCGACCATAATTGGGGCTCGCAATTGTCGCCAGTTTGGAATAAACACCATTCGGCACGTAGGCGAAGCGTTCCTGCAGAGCGCTATTCCCCTCGGCATAGAAGGCGTGAAGCATACCGTCATTGGCTCCGACAAACAGCGTGGGAGTTTCACTCCGCTTATCCTCAACGTGAGCCGCGTACGTATCACCGCCCAGCTCCGCCGGCAGCAGNCCGTAGCCAAAATCGCGGCCGCCAAGATACACCGGACTGGAATTGACGATATCGCCCAGAAGTTTCTCGCGCTCTCTCAATCCACCCGTGCCCTCTTTACTCCGATCACCTTTTACCCAGTTCAGGCGATCTTGCCCAAGCGTTTCGGTGTCACCCGCAATCAGGTGGTTGCGCTGAGTATCCGACAGGTTCTCCCAGGTGAAATCAACCATGGCATTTCCGGTGCCGCCGTCGTTGTAGGTATAGACGGTACGCCCTGCACTGGTGCTGGGCATACCACTGTTGGTGGACGCATAGACGGTCGATGAAATGGCACCATTCGCACCGATTTCAAAAGACCGGATCTCGCCAGACCAGTTCTCACTATTGAAGAGAGCCTGATAGACGAAAGAACCTTCGGTGAGTCGGGTCGAGTTGGTCGCGACCGAGGAGGCCGCGCCGATACCGGCCGCAATCCTGCCAAAGGTTTCCCTGAGTGCGCGTTGCAACTCTCGCGGGTCAGTCGCGAAGAAGTAATTTTCATTGGCCGACGCCGCAATATCACTCTCATCTTCATCCGAATAACCGCCCCACTTGGCGGCAAAATAAAGCGGCTGCTCCAGAGGTTGCGCCGAGGAGGAACCCACCACAAAAACGCTGGAAGTTTCGTCGTCAGACTCATCACACCCATTATTATCGTCACATGCGCTGATGGTAGTGACGCCGGAGGTTGATCTGAACCCGTTAATNCCGGAGTGCACATGGAAACCATCGTTCGTGGTACCGCCTATCACGTAACCAAAGCCCATGACGTTTGGTGTCGATTCAGCCACAACATCGGTGGTAACGGTAA
Source organism: Marinimicrobium sp. (assembly GCF_002695945.1). Taxonomy (NCBI): domain Bacteria; kingdom Pseudomonadati; phylum Pseudomonadota; class Gammaproteobacteria; order Cellvibrionales; family Cellvibrionaceae; genus Marinimicrobium; species Marinimicrobium sp. The sequence goes on from NZ_NZQP01000034.1 coordinate 28,643, forward strand.
CATTGGTCGAGGTGACAGTGTATTCAATAATTCCCCACATATCCTGGTCGTAATCACCTCCCTGCTCGCTGTCTTCCCAGTTGACGTACAGCTTGCCGGTGCTGGTCGCATCAGTGCTTGTCTGCTCGACCACTTTAAAATCAACAATGGCACAGTTTGCGTCGGGGCTGGTCGTTGTGTTGCGGCAGGCGGGCTGGATTGAGACGGTCCGTTCACTGCCCGGCACGGGGACTGCAACCTGGGGAACGGCAGGGGCCAGGGCAACGCCGTAAGTTTTGACCTGGCTGCGGCGATCGTTTGACAATCCGTTTATCTGCAAGCCTTCGGAGCGGGCATAGTAAGCGAGACCCGCAATCTGGTAGCTCCCCTGAAGACGCGGAGCGTCCGGGCAGGTACCTTTAACATTGGCCAGACCACTGACAGTTTTGGCCGTACAGAGCTGGTTGTTGTCTCCAGCGCCTTCACCGCCAACCTCACCGACAAAGTACTGATTGCCGTGGATATTTTCAGCCGCGCCAACAGCGTTGGTAAAGGAGTCAAGCGTGCTTTCTCCCGCACCGAGGTCTGAGAAGCCCGTCAACTGATCGCCATCGTAAGAGCTGGTCGAGGCGTTAAACTGAATGACGTTCACCGGCGCACAGTAGTTATCACCATTCACCGGTGCCGCCCAACTGGCTTTATTCAGCCCGTCAATACGTCCACTGTCAGAGACGTCAAATGCGTCAGTGGCACTCTGCCCGGCCAGATAACGCAGAGACTCCAGATACAGCTCTGATTGTGGATTGCCCCAGTTGGAACAGTCACCATCAGAAAAGGACGCCTCCTCCCACTCACAGTCGTCACTGCCCGTAGTGCCGAAATAGGTTCCATTATCAAACCGGTAGCCGTAGATCCGAAGCCGGTCAAGAGTGTTGATAATACCGTCATAGTTATCGAGGTCAGCGGGGGTTACAAAAGTCCCATCTTCATTTATTTCGTCTTCCATGGAACCCACGTTCTTACGCAGTGTTCCCCCCGACTTGTTGGCCGAGTAGGAGCCGGTCATCAGACCGAAATTAATCGATCCATCTTCACCAAACTCCTGCAACAACCCCGTAGGTTTCAGGGAGTCGCCGTAAGCGACACAGCCATTGGCGTTGTCGTCAGGCACAAAGTTCTCTTTACAGACTTCGACACGAACACGGTAATCCGCATTCAGGTCACTATCGTCATCTCCTTTGGTCGGGCTGCTGGAGTGTGCATAGATTCCTGATACGGTCGAGTCATTGTCGTTGGTTCCCTGCCCCCAACGGCACTGCCAGCGTTCATTGCTGGCCCAGAGGGAATAGTTTCCCTCTGCAACGCGCATCAATGGAGCAGAGTCAACATTCTGGGACAGTACATCCCGGTCACTCGGATCAGTGGTATTACAGATAGTGATGCCCGAGTCTTCATTCGTCGCTTCCTCGGTAGTAGCCGGGCTTAACGGTGTCAGCCGCGATACATCGTCGCCGTTATAGTACTTGGCAAATGAGTGAGCATCGTTCGGAAGAAAAGCCCGCTCCAACACCGTCTGCGTGGCCGAATCGGTGCTGCGCTTGCCCCCGTAAAGGATTTTACGCACGGCATCCATCCGGGTCATGGTCGCCCAGTTCAGGAAGTTACCGCTCCACTCGCCCGTGGAGCCGTCATTACAGTAACGGTCAGCGTTGACGTTATTGACGGGTTCAAAGCGGCTGTTGGTGTATTCATAACACAAGCCACTATCGAAGTAACCGTAGTAGTCGTAATCGTGTTTATAGGTGGTATCCGGCTCCCCGTCCCCATCAATATCGCTGTAATCGTCGTACAACTTGAAGAACAGCTGATGGTCATTGGACATATTCAGCATGGCCACCGGTCGGACTGGTTGGGTCATAAACAGGGGCGACTGGGCCGGCTCAGCAGCCAGGGCCGTATGGGTGGTAGCGACCGAGAGAAAACTGAACCCTAACGCCCAGGCACCTCGGTATAGCACGGAACTCATCATTCGTTGTTTCATGACGCTACCCTGTTAATTCTTGCGATAAGTTGACTGAAGCACGGCCTGTGATTCACCCGAGCCACTGAGGCCCCGGCTGGTGACCCGAAAGAATTCCATCTGCAGGTCATTGGTATTCTGTAAACTCTGCTGGTCGATGGCGCCACCGGTAGACTGGGATGCGTTGAACGACAGCACCATCAGCTCTTCCACGACGTACCAGGGCTGATTGGCATCGCCGATATTCTCCAGCCCCATATCAACCTGCACGGCATTGGCTTCCCACTGCTCATCGGTCCATTGATGCACCGGGGGCAATGCCAGACCCGGCTGNTTCAGATCAGGCTCCAGACCGGGCGTTGCGCCGGAAAAGTCCAGCCCATCGACGTTGTTGTCCTCTACCAGCGCCTCACCCACCCGNAGGCTGGCCTCGGCGGCCTGAAAGGCCAGATTGCGCTCACGCATGTTACCGGCCATGGTCTCCTGCAAGCCGGTACTGCGAATGGCGGCCAGCCCCACGATGGTCATCAGTAGCACCATGATCAGCCCAACGATCAGCACGGCGCCACGTTGTTTTGAAGCCATTGTCACTGCATTGACGTTCATAGGTTTACCTCTTAATCCAGGCGTCCGCGGATGCCAATGGTGGTGCTGAACACCTGACGCATCCGCCGATCATCAATCCGGGCATCATCGATGGTTTCACCCCCAAAGAAATAGGGCTGGGGATCCGGCAATACATTTGGCTGCAAGCTTTGCATCAGCAGCTCGAGCCTGATTGACAGGACGTTTTCCCAATCCAAACCAGCGTCATATTCCCGATAATCGTTGGGGATACCGTCACCACTGGAGTCCAGACCGTAGAGCACTCGCATATTCTCGACCCCTTCAATCAATTCCGCCCGGTCACCATCCTGATCCCGCCAGAGGCTCATGGTCCCGGGCGCGCCGAAACCGCTTTCTGCAATGTAATAGGTCAGGGTGCTCATCCGCAGAATCTCGGCACCGGCGCCAAACTGTTGCCCACCCAACTGGGAGTCGAGGTTT
>NZ_NZQP01000004.1:0-8279 GCF_002695945.1 Marinimicrobium sp.
ACCTGCGTCTCCTATGGTGGATGTCAGGTACGGGATTGTGTCACTCAACCGGCCAAGATAGTTGTCGCGGACCGGCCACCGTAATTGTCGCCGAACAATTACCGCTGGTTGGGCACCCTCATTGATCACGTCCGTATCAAGGACGACCGTTCATTGGCGGACGCGCTCCGAATGGTTCGCTTTAAGCTCCAGACCTCCAGCTTCCCGCCATACGTCATGCTGCCAGCGAGCCAGCTCAAATGATCTATCGAATTCTGCACGATGAGTCGTACCTAATGCATGTCATTCCGCCGGTGGAGTCTATGACCAAGCTGGGGGAGGAACACGGAACCTTTGCCTTTAACGCTGAACCCAAGGCGTATCAAGGCGTCTGGAAGCCGCTAGAGATTGAGTTCCGCCCCTGCGAGGGTTCGAGAGCGACCGAAGTGCCGGACGTATCGGAAAACTTCGGGCGGCTATTCCTGTCCGAGAGAGCATTCTTGGTCCTGGGCGATCTGTTGGAGCAGAGCGGGGAGTGCCTGCCAGTGACCTTCGGCGGGCGCAAAGGATATATTTTCAACCCCACCTCCACGGCAGAGCAGTATGATGCGATTATTCAATCTGCGACTGCTTACGACGAGCACGGAAACTTGGTGCACTTTGGGTTTGTTGAGGCAAGGCTTGCCGGCGTCCCAATGTTTAAAACTGAGCTGGATCTCTACAAGGGGGTTTTTTGCGGTGAGCCGGTAAGGGATCTCTGCGTCAGCGAGGGGCTGACGGGAATAACTTTCAGCCCGGACGCCTCTAATCCCCTGGGCAGGTCTTACGGCCAAATTCAGTAGGGCGGTCCCGTCCAAGAGGAGGCCGGGTTTGATAGGCTTCTTCAAAACTCTTCGAAATAATCGACAGCGTAAAAACGCCGTGACTTGCCGAGCGCCCGTTCCTTAGGCTCTGTCTACGTCGGGGCTTCATGTGTCCAGTCATGTAGGGAATAGTAATATACACACACGCCAGTGTGGATGAACCCATGCACGATAGTAAGCATGGGAAGCGGTAGCAGCGGAGTAATGGGCTGCCTCAAAGCAGCCCTCATATAACGTCGATAGCGAGCGAGAGCCTGACGTGGTGTAAAAGTTGATGGAGCCTCCTGACGGTATGTCAATAAACCTACCTATTGGAGTAGCCATGAAACCAACTACATTTGAACACCACGACCAACCTAAAGCCAAGCTGGGCCACTTAACACTCCACGAAGATCATCACTACCGAAACCTCCCGGTTCAGGTAACCAGAGGACCGCTTATTGAGGAGTATCTGGAGCGACTGTACGAGGTGGCGCTGGAATCCCTAATGGACAACAGCCGTGTATTTGCAGTTCGGGTAGATCTTAGGTTCCCGGTGAGCTACTGGCCTCTCGAAGGAGAAGCGCTTGGCAATGAGTACATCAGGCGGTTTTGGGAGGTGTTGAAATACAGGCTGTCTCGGTATCAACTCAGAAAGGGCCGTATTCACCCAGCGAAGCTCCACTATGCTTGGGCACGTGAATACAAGGCAGGTGAGACGAAACCACATTTTCATCTGCTGATTCTGTTGAACGGCCATGCCTTCAACACGCTGGGTAATTTCAATTACTCTGGAGAGAATCTGCACAACGTGATAGCTGAGTCCTGGGCGAATGTGTTGATGTTGCCGGAATTCGAGGGGAAGGGGCTGGCGAACTTTCCCGTAGATGGGCAGTATCTTGTTCGGCGGGGCGTTGAATGGGAGCTTCAGAAGCTCTTCTTGCGGGGCAGCTACCTTACGAAAGCCGCCACCAAATCCTTTGACGATGGCTACCACTCATTCCGGACAAGTCAGACTTCAGTCGGCGGATGGATGTGGTGATTGAGTTATGGGCGCCGACAAGGCGCCCATATGCCGGGATAGGTAGTAATTCTTGATGGGCTCGCCTGTTGATATGTAGCCATATTCACAGGAGCCCAATCATGAACACTGATTATCAACTGGTTGCCACCGGAACACTTACTCCACTTAGTCGCGACGTTCTGGATGGCGCGAGCCAAAGCGAACTGTCTTCCAGCCAGTCAAAACGTGCGGACTGGGTCAAGAGGATTCAGCCATCAATGGTGGAGGTGGCGGTCACCAGTGGTAAGCCGGTTTACGCGCAGCGCTGGTATCAGGAGAAAGACCACGCCGCGTTGTTCGGTTATCCAGTGCGTCTGGGCGAAGAGTCCTTCTCGGACATCATCATTGCCACTTGGCATGCTGGAACCTTTGATGTGGAAGCTTGGCGTAAACGTTGGGCATGTGGCGGCGCTCATCTACAACATGAGAAGACATAGTTCGTTTCAGTCTTCGAGAAAGGTGAGCGTGAAAATGGTCATGTTTCGCGCCGATGTTGCTTCAGCGCGACCACCATGAGCCTCGACGATGGATTTGACAATAGCGAGCCCAAGTCCTGCGCCCTCGCTTTGACGAGCTCTCGACGGGTCGACGCGATAAAAGCGGTCGAAAATGTTGGGTAAATGTTCGGCGGGAATCTCCGAACCCGGATTTTGGACGCTTAGCGAGACCTCTTGGTCTCCGGTTCTGGCCAGTTGTACGAGTACCGTCTCCCCCGAGGGTGTGAGGCGGATGGCGTTGGAGAGCAGGTTGGAAATCGCTCGTCGCAGCATGGCCCGGTCACCATGAATGGGGGGTGCCTGGCCTTCCAATATCAGGCGGATTTGCTTCTCTTCCGCCAGTGCCTCGAAAAAATCGAACAGCGCATTCACCTCCCTCGCTAAATCCAGCGGTGTCTGTACAGGCTTGAGGAGACCGTGATCACTCTTGGCCAGCCACAGCATGTCATTGACCATCTTGGCCAGGCGCTCCTGCTCCTCCAGATTGGAATACAGCAGTTCACGGTATTCTTCCCTATCTCTGGCCTTTCCCAGGCCGACTTGGGTCTGGGTAATGAGGTTGGTGAGCGGCGTACGCAACTCGTGTGCGATGTCGGCCGAGAAGTGCGACAGGCGAGTAAAGCTGTCTTCCAGCCGACCGATCATGTGATTGAACGAGGTGACCAGGCCCTGTAGCTCCGATGGCACCGAGGCTGGGTCGAGGCGCACGTGAAGCCGATCGGCCTGGATATCGCCGATTCTGTCAGACAAATCGCGCAGGGGCGCGTGGGCCTGATGAATGCCATACCAGGCGGCCAGAAGGGTAATGGCGCCGGCGAGGCTCATGATAAGCCACAACGTGCGGTGAAAGCTCTGGAGAAACTCCAGGTGGAAGCCCATATCAATGGCCGTAGTGATCGAGTAACTCCGGCCTCCGACCTCACTCTCAGAGATCACACCCCGGAAGGTCTTATCGCCTTCCTGCCAGGTTTGCACGTTGCCTGCATTGATTTCGGACGCTGGGAAGAGGGTATCGGATGCTTGCGACAGGTCGGCACCCGGCATGCTGTAGATAGCATCGCCTTGCTCATCCCGAACTTGGAAAAAGACTCCGTGATGTCCGGATATGGCGTTAGCCAAGGCATCAGTCTGTCGTGCGGAACCGTTGGCACCGCTCTGCAAGGCTTCGACAACGGCTTCGGTCATTACGGCCAGTTCAACGGCATCCTGTTCGGCGAAGTGACGTTCGACGGCACTGAGAACGAGGTTCCCGATCAGGAAGAGGCTGAGCCCAATGGCCAGCCCCACAAACACCATGACCCGAGCGGCCAGCGACAGTGGTTGCCGATTAGTGATCTTCATTGTCGGTTTCCACGTCAAGTTTGTAGCCCATGCCACGCACGGTGTGAATCAGTTTGGGCTCGAAATCATCGTCAATTTTGGCCCTCAATCGACGAATGGCCACATCAATCACATTGGTGTCGGAATCGAAGTTCATATCCCATACCTGGGAAGCAATTAGCGAACGAGGCAACACCTCGCCACGCCGACGGACCATAAGCTCCAGAAGGCAAAACTCCTTGTGGCTGAGGTTGATTTTCTTCCCGGCGCGGGTAACGCGGTGTTTTGGCAGGTCAAGAGACAGGTCGGCAATCTCCAGTTGTTCCGACAGGGTAGGCGCGGATCGCCGGCGCAGTAATGTGCGTATTCGGGCCAGAAGTTCGGTAAAGGCAAAAGGTTTCACCAGGTAATCGTCGGCGCCCAGCTCCAGGCCCTTTACGCGGTCGTCCACAGCGTCACGTGCCGTTAGAAACAGCACCGGAGTCTGGCGGCCGGCTTCGCGCAATGACTGCACGATGCGCCACCCGTCCACATCTGGCAGCATGACGTCCAGAACTATCAGCTCAAAAGACTCCGTCATCGCCAGGTGATGGCCGTCGAGACCGTTGCGTGCCAGCTCGACCATAAAGCCGGCTTCGGTCAAGCCTTGGCGCAGATAGTCACCTGTTTTTACTTCGTCTTCTACCACCAGCAGTCGCATGAAGCACCTCTTCTGATCCGTATCGCACGAGTGTAGCTGACTGTGTCCAACGACAAGGTTACACGAACATTACAAAAATGTAATGTTTGAGTCATCTGGCAGACAGGGCCAGTTTGTTAGAGTGAGTGTTGGTTGTTGAAAACAGCAATGGCTGTTCACTTTCGTTCCAATTGAGGAGTTACCCCATGACACACAAAACTTTACGTTGGTTGGCCGCCCTGCCAGCGCTTATTTTGGTCCTAGCCGTGCAGGCGCATGAGCCGTCGGAGCATATGGAGGAGGCCGAAAAGCCGAAATGCTCAGAAATGAAAGACATGGACCACGCCGAGATGGACATGGATGACCCGGTCATGCAGGCCATGATGAAGAAGTGCAAGCAGCACATGGATAAGAAGGATGCCGACTCAAAGGAGTCCGAGCACAAGCACTCCGAGTCCGATGACGACGCAGCGCGTAATTCCCAACACGACCACTAAAGCATAAAGGAGAGCACATGGCGGCCCCTAGGTTTCTGTCTTGCATCAAATGCCTAATCGCTGCGCTCGTCATTGCCATAGCGGCGGCTGTAGCGTTCATCTACTCGGGTTTGTATCCCGTCGGCGCGGACGATCACCATACGCCACTGACTTATTGGGCGCTGGAAACACTGCGCGAACGCTCGGTTGACCGGGCGTCGAGCGGGATTGAAGTGCCCGCGGATCTGGACACGTCCGAGCGCCTGCTGGCCGGGGGCGCTGATTACAATGACATGTGTGCCGGCTGCCATCTCAAACCGGGCAAGGATGAGAGTGATTTCACCTTGGGCCTCAATCCCGCGCCACCGGATCTGACGCAACCGCATCAAGGGGAAGAGGATCTTGAGTCGCGGGCCCAACATAGGTTTTGGGTCATAAAACACGGCATCAAAGCCTCCGGCATGCCGGGCTGGGGTCCGAACCATGATGACGAGCGAATCTGGAGCATGGTGGCTTTCTTGAGACGCCTTCCCGAGCTGTCCCACGAGCAGTATCAAGTCTTGACTGCTCGGGGTTCCGCTGAAGCTCCTCATCATTAGCTTGGGCTACCGCCTGGTGGGCCCTGGAGTCAGATCCATTTTGCGAGAGTTTACAAGAGTCAGGAGGTTGCATGATGGGAAAACCGATAGAGGCGAGCCGTCGACGCTTTATCAAATCGGCGATCGGGGTGGCATCGGCCCTCGCTATGGCCAGGATGGCGCCGACCTGGGCGTCTCCCCTGGGACGAAGCTATGGCGATGTGGTCAACGCTGGCTCTGCGATCGATTTACATATTCGCCGGGAGGAGATGAATATTGGTGGAAAGATCGGCAGGCCGATCACCATTAACGGCAGCATGCCTGGGCCGCTGATCAGGCTGAAAGAAGGACAGAGAGCTCGCCTGAACGTCACCAATGCACTGAGTGACGACACCTCGATCCACTGGCACGGCATCATTCTGCCTGAAAATATGGATGGCGTGCCTGGCGTGAGTTTTCCCGGTATCAAGCCGGGAGAGACGTTCAGCTATGAGTACGACGTTCAACAAAATGGAACTTACTGGTATCACAGTCACTCAGGCTTGCAGGAACAGTTGGGTCACCTCGGGCCTCTGGTGATTGACCCGGCAGACGGCGATATTGGCGCCGACCGGGAGCATGTGATCGTCCTGAGCGACTGGACCTTTGAAGACCCGCATGAGGTGTTCCGCAACCTGACGGTAGCGGAAGGCTACTACAACTACCAGCAGCGTACTCTGGGCGATACCCTGGCTGACATTCGCCGCCAGGGTCTGGAGAAGACCTGGAAAGAGCGCTCTATGTGGAACCAAATGCGCATGAGCTCCCGGGATTTGCTGGATGTGACCGGATCCACCTATACCTATCTGATGAATGGCCGTGATAATGCAACAAACTGGACAGCGCTGTACAAGCCCGGCGAAAAGGTCCGGTTGAGAATCATCAATGGATCGGCCATGTCGTTTTTTGATTTTCGCATTCCGGGCCTTGAGATGGTGGTGGTCTCCGCCGACGGTCAACCGATCAAGCCAGTCACAGTCGATGAATTCCGTATCGGCGTGGCGGAAACCTACGATGTCATCGTGACGCCGAAAAGCGACCGGCCCTATACGCTGTTCGCGGAGAGTATGGACCGCAGCGGTTATGTCCGGGGCACGCTCGCAACGGAGGTGGGGCAGCAAGCACAGGTGCCCGATTTGCGGCCGGTGCCCGAGCGGGGTATGGCGGCCATGGGAATGAGCCACGATATGGATGGCATGGATATGTCGTCTTCCAAGGGCGATGAATCCGGTATGGGGGGCCAGCATGAGATGCACGGTGACCATGGCGGGGGTATGGCGGCATCTCAACAACGGCCTTCGGCCCCGGATCTTGGCATCGAGCACGCGCCGGGCGGCCATGGTCCCGCCGCAGCGATGATTGCTCGCAACCCGGTCAGCCGGCTGAATGAGCCTGGCGTTGGTCTTGAGGATGTGGATCATCGCGTTCTGGTCTATGGCGATCTGATCGGCGCTCATCCCTGGCCAGACGAGAGGGAGCCGGAACGGGACATTGAGCTTCACCTTACCGGCAACATGGAAAAATACATGTGGTCCTTTGATGGTGTGAAGTTTACCGAGGTCGATGGCCCTGTGGAGTTCAACCATGGAGAGCGCCTGCGTCTGATTATGGTAAATGACACCATGATGGAACACCCGATCCATTTGCATGGCATGTGGATGGAGCTTGAAAACGGCCAGTATCCCCGTCCGCGCAAGCACACCATCAGCCTCAAGCCCAGTGAGGTGGTCTCGTTGCAAATCAGCGCCGATGCGCCCGGCAGCTGGGCCTTTCACTGCCATCTGCTGTACCACATGAAGGCGGGCATGTTCCGCGTCGTCAACGTCAGCTAAGGAGGACTTATGAGAAAACTGAACATTTTGATGCCTCTAACGCTGGTGGGAATGACCAGCACGGTGCATGCGGGCCACGCGGAAGACGACTGGCCGGACCCGGTCAAACCCTACCGAACCGGTCAAGTACTGTTTGACCGTCTGGAGGCCACCCGCACCGATAACGAGGAAAGCTTGATCGTCTGGGATATGTTGGCTTGGTACGGCGGGGATCGGAATCGAATCTATTTTAAAAGTGAAGGCGAAAACCGGAAGGATGATGGAGAGCCCACTGAGCTGGAAAGCGCGGAGGTGCTGGCCAGTCGTTTGATCGCCCCATTCTGGGAGCTGCAGGGCGGTATTGGTACCCGGGGTTCGTTGGCGTCGGGGGCGAATCGCGAAAACTATGTTGTGTTCAGTCTATTTGGAGTAGCTCCCTATCGGTTTGAAATGGACAACTCCATTATGATTAATGAAGATGGAGATATAGCCGCGAGCATTGAGGCCGAGTACGACCTTCGTATGTCCCAAGTGTCGTATCTTCAGCCCCGCGTGGAGATTGCCGCCGCGCTGACTGACGCCGAAAAGTACGGTCGCCCCAGTGGGGTTAACGATGTTCGTGTGGGGTTACGCTATCGGTACGAACTGGCCAGAGAGTTCGCGCCTTACATCGGGGGCTACTGGAGTCGATCCCTGGGCGATAAGGCTGACCAGATTCGTGCAGAGGGCGGTGATGAGTCCGAAGCTGGCATCGTGGTCGGTGTTCGTATGTGGTTCTAAAGCGCTGTGTTGAGTAACCAAATGCCGGAGGATGCATGGCAAATAACCTAGACAGAACAACCCGTTATGAGGAAGGAAGTCTGACCTTGCCGGGCACGGTCATGCTTGGAACCGGCGTCATGATTGGCGCCGGTATCTTTGCGCTTACCGGGCAGATGGCGCAGATGACCGGCGTCCTTTTCCCGTTGGCGTTCCTGGCCGCCGCCGTCATCGTC
>NZ_NZQP01000005.1:0-10516 GCF_002695945.1 Marinimicrobium sp.
AAGCTGGCGTGAATGGGCGGGTGCCGGGTTGGTGCAAGCTTTCATCATCGCACTTTATGCCGAGATGTACGGCTTTCCACTGACGATTTATCTACTGGTCCGGTTCTTCGGGTTGGATAGCGATTACGTTAACGCCAACCTGTGGTCCACCCTGATAGGGTTGGGTGAAACCGGCATGTTGATCTCCATGTTGCTTGGCTACGGACTCGCCTTCGTCGGCATTGGTCTGTTTATCCAGGGATGGCGGCAAGTGTATCGGGCACGCAAGGAGGATCGGCTGGTCACCGACGGGCTGTACGCCTACGTGCGTCATCCCCAATATACCGGTCTGTTCCTGGCTTTGTTCGGCGAGGGCGTGGTGCATTGGCCCACATTGTTCTCGGTTGGGTTGTTTCCGCTTATTGTATTTGCCTACTACCGGCTGGCGCAGCGAGAGGAGCGGAAAATGCTAGAGCAGTTCGGTGACGCCTACAGGGCCTACCAACGACAGGTGCCGATGTTGGTGCCGCGTTGGGGAAAATGGAGGGAGGTTGTAAATGCCTCCGGTAGCAAGACCGATCGCGCCCATGAGGACGATCATGGCTGAAGCGACACATACATCTTGGGGGGAGCCTGCGAAGTGGGTGCGCAAAAACTCCCTCGTAATCCACTTCTGGCTGTTGACCTTGTAGTGGCTATAAGGTTTTTAATAGTACCGAATCGTTACTCAGTTGGAGCTGAACCATGAGCAAAGCCTGCGGGGGCCCACGTAATTGTGATGCAACACCCACAGCGGATCCCGATACGCTGGCCTCTTCCGAGGCGTCGGGGGAATGGGTCAGCGTTTATGCCGTGCCGAAGATGGACTGCCCATCAGAGGAGCGAATGATTCGCCTGGCCCTGGGCGGCTTTGAGAAGATCCGGGCATTGTCTTTCGACTTGTCCAACCGCCAGTTGGAGGTCGTGCACGATGGCGCGCCTGACCCTATTACCGCGAAGCTGGCGACCTTGGGGTTAGGAGCCTCGCTTGAGAAAACCGCCGCTGCCGATCCGGAGACAATCAGGGCCGCCGAGTCCTCGGCGGCCGCTGCTACGCAAGAGTCTGGCACTCTGCGGTGGTTGCTCGGTATTAATGCACTCCTGTTTGCGTTGGAAATGACCGCAGGGTTGATCGCCCAGTCAACGGGCCTGATCGGGGAGTCTTTAGACAATTTTGCCGATGCTGCCGTGTACGGGCTCGCCCTTTATGCGGTCGGACATAGTGTAAAAATGCAGGTGCGTGCCGCGCACCTTGCAGGTGTGCTCCAGCTGATTTTGGCGGTAGGCGTACTCGCCGAGGTGGTGAGACGATTTGTGTTCGGTAGTGAACCTGAATCACTGGTGATGATGGCGATCGCATTCATTGCGTTGATGGCCAATACCAGCTGTCTGTTACTCATATCCAAACACCGAGAGGGTGGGGCGCACCTGAAAGCCAGCTGGATATTCTCGGCCAATGACGTGGTCATCAATCTGGGCGTTATCGCTGCTGGCGCTTTGGTCGCGTGGACCGGTTCCCATTATCCAGATCTGATTATCGGCACTATTGCGGGAATCATCGTGCTTAACGGCGCCAGGCGTATTCTGGCGCTGAAAGATTAAGGAGTGCTCGTTGTGGGAGAAAAACTCTCCCGGTATGAAATAGCCCGGTTGCCTGAGCACTCCGTTGGCGGCGCGTTTCCAACCAAAGCTAAAACTAACTGATCGAAGGAGACTACTGTTATGAGTTTACATCTAGGCAATACCGCCCCCGATTTCGAGGCGAATACCACCGAAGGCCGGACCAGCTTCCACGACTGGATTGGCGACGGGTGGGCCGTACTGTTTTCGCATCCGGCTGATTTTACGCCGGTATGCACCACGGAGCTGGGTGAAACCGCCAGACTAAAAGACGAATTTGCTAAGCGCAACTGCAAAGTGATCGCCATTTCGGTGGATCCGGTGGAAGATCATAAAGCGTGGTGCGGCGATATCGAGGAGACCCAAGGTCATGCCGTCAATTTCCCGATTATCGGGGATGAAGACAGAAGGGTCTCGCAGCTTTACGACATGCTGCATTCCGGTGAGGGTGATAGCTCGACCGTGCGATCGGTATTTTTGATCGACCCGAACAAGAAAATACGGATGACGCTGACCTACCCGAAAAGTGCGGGCCGCAATTTCGACGAAATCTTGCGGGTGATCGACTCGATCCAGTTGACCGACGGGTACAAAGTCGCCACACCGGTGAATTGGCGCAACGGCGACGATGTGATCATCCTGCCCACGCTGTCAGATGATGAGGCCAAGCGCCACTTCCCGGACGGATGGAAGGCCGTCAAGCCTTACCTCCGAGTGACCAAGCAGCCGAACCGTTGAGGTTTGAGCGTAACCCGCTGTTAGGGGCGTGGTTGCCCGCGCCCTTTCGGCTGGAGACCCTGTACCGGGACTTTGAGTGATTTCTAAAAACTTACGAAGAGTCGTCTTGTGCCCTCTATTCTTTGCACTGTGACTAAACGGAAAATGGAGGCTCAGTTATGAGCCTCTGGCAGTACCTGTTGCTGGCCACGGCGGCCGGTATGCTGCTTAATCTTACCCCCTGCGTACTGCCAGCGCTGCCGATTAAATTGCGCAGTATCGGTCGAGTGGTTGGCGATCGTCCCGGGCGACGCCTGTTGGCGGGGGCAGCACTGCTGGCTGGAACACTGACATTTTTTGGAGCACTGGCGGTGGCTACCGCCTGGTTGAACTGGACCTGGGGTGCCCTGTTTCACTCGGCTTCATTCCGGATGATGCTCGCTGTCGTGCTCGCCGGTCTGGGTGTTTGGAGCCTGGCTGGGCGCGGGTTTCAGCCTCCACAGTGGGCTTACCGGGTCCGGGGGGCGGGCTACGCCGAGCCGTACTTCGCCGGCTTGTTGGCGGCCGTGCTGTCTACTCCCTGCACCGGGCCTTTTCTGGGCGGCGTATTGGCATTCGCTCTGACCCAGTCGCCGGCTGCTATCGTGGCGCTTTTCCTGGCGGTTGGCACGGGTCTGGCACTTCCCTACCTAGTCCTGCTGGTCCGCCCTGGCCTGATCGCAAGGATACCCCGTGGCGGTGCCTGGTTGCTTCGCATCCAGCAATTCCTGGGGCTGGTATTGCTGGCCGGGGCAGTGTTCTTTGCGGCTACCGTGTTCCCGGATGGTGTGGGACGGTTGCTGTGGATAATCTGGGTGACGGTGCTTACCTTCTGGCTGATGCGCGCACTATGGGTCGGACCTGACCTCCGCGCGCGCTTGGTTCCGGCGGTAGTATTGGTCGGGACTGTGGTCACGGGACTCGCGGCGTGGCCGCAGCCGGGTCGTGTCGCAACCGATACCTTGGCCTGGGAGCCTCTGACGGATGAGGCACTGAGCGATGCGCGGACGGCACAACGACCGGTGCTGATTGAATTTACAGCTGATTGGTGCATCAATTGCAAAGTGCTCGAACAGACCGTTTATCGTGATCGGCGTGTGGTCCGAGCTGTCCGTGAGGTTAATGCTATCACACTGCGCGCTGACCTAACGCGGCCTGATGAGCGCCTGAAACGTTATTTGCGCGAGTTCGGCGGGGCCGGCCTGCCGTTTGCGGTGGTACTCAATGGTCGCGGGAAGCCGGTAAAACGGCTGCCCGACCTGTTTGTGGCGGACACGCTGGCGTCGACGCTGCGCAGCTCTACGGAGGAATAAGTCGTATGCGCATGAATAAATCCCAAATCTTCGGCTGGCTGGTGCCTGGTCTGGGCGCTTTGGCGGTGGTGAGCGCATTGTTGGCATGGCAGTGGCCGCTCTTAGAGCCCAAAACCCTAGACGCAGCGGCTGGCGGCGAGGCGGCTAAAACCACCGCTGATCTGGTCGATATCCTTGCTGTGCGAGGGGCAGGGGACAGTATTCGTGTGACACTCTTGATCGAAGGCGATTGGCACGTGAATGCCAACCCCGCGTCCTTGGACTTCTTGATCCCCACCGAGCTTTCCGTGAGCGGGGGTGAACCCTTGCCGTTGGAAGTCGACTACCCACTCGGTCGCACTATCGACAGCGGGCTCGGTGATGAACCCTGGACCATTTACGATGATGGTACCATCATTCGCGCTACCCTTCTCAAAGACGTGTCTAATGACCAGTTAACCGCCGAAGTTCGGGTTCAGGCATGCCACGACAGCGGTCGTTGCCTGACTCCAGACACCCTCCAGGCGAGGCTTTCTCTCCGGTGACGGGAATATCGGTTTATGTGATGGCCCTCGTGCAACACCCTCGTTGTTATGCAGGATCTACTATAAGTTTGCCTTGGTTAAGGAGGTCTTCATGAGAATTGGCGCTTTGGCGAAGAAGCTTGGTTTGCCGGTTGAAACAATACGCTTTTGGGAGAAAAAAGGTTTGCTGCCAGAGCCTTCTCGAACGGAAAGCAATTATAGAGATTACGGCGATAGAGATTTGATGAACCTGCAATTTATTCGAAATTGTCGCGGTTTGGATATGAGTCTCGACGACATCCGGCAGCTGATACAGCTACGAAGCCAACGAACAGAGTATTGCAGTAGTGTCAACGATCTTATTGATAATCGTATTGCTCAGGTTACGATAAAAATCAAAACGCTACAAGCGCTTGAAGTTCAGTTGCGATCCTTGCGTCAGGCCTGCGCGGAGGGGCGAAGTGTCGAGCAGTGCGGCATTTTGCAAGGATTGACCGAGCGCAGCCGAAGCTCGATGACAAAGAAATAGAACCTTCACAGACCCTGGGGCGAGCGATGGCTTTCTGGCTCTTGGTGTGGTGGAGTATGTGTAAACGTATGTCAGCCCGGAAGGCAATTTTGACAAAACAAAAAGTGACGATTGTATTGATAACACTGATGGTTCTTCAGGGCTTCGTCGTCGCTGTTGAGGCACATCCGACTTCTCAGTGGGCTGACCGTACTCTGGGGTGGAATCAAGAGCTCCAGCCCGGAGATTGTAAGGTCGATACAAACGAGGCCGTAAATACCGCTTTACTGCAAGACGGTTGCTCCTGTTGTGCCCTTTGCCACGCTTGTTGGCTCGCGATGGCCGTTCATCAATTTTCTGATTTTTATTCTGATGTTAGGGGCGTGCTGCCCTCCTACCTAATTGACTTTTCGTCCGTCCACGGCCCCTCTCTGTTTCGACCACCCAAAGCCTGATAGGTCCCGAGTTTTTAGCACTCTAGAGCTGGTCCCCATTGTTGGGGTACTGAAATAATTTTTTAGGATAATTACCGATGAACTACTTTGGTTTATGGGTTGGGCTCGCCCGCGTGCGTGTGCGCACCGCGCACACGTTACTATTGAGTCTTTTATTGTTATTGAGCGGCCTCTCGTATGGGCAGCACCGGGAGGCGGTGCTTACACTGGACGATGCTATTCACAAAACCATGCAGAACAACCCCCGCTTGCAGATGTACGAAGTTCGGATGCGTGGGCTCAAGGGGGTCAGAGAGTCCGCTGCCCTAACGCCAGCCTATGAGCTGGGTGCGGAGGTTGAGAACTTCGCTGGAGAGGGTGAAATACAAGGCCTGCGTGGCTCAGAACAGACGGTTTCACTGTCGTCGGTCATTGAACTCGGCGGAAAGCGTTCGGCGCGAGTGGCGCTGGTCGATGCTCGCACTGGTCTGTTGGACGCGCGGCGTAGGGCTGAAGCGTTGGATCTGCTCGGCGAGGTGACGCATGGCTTCGTCGCCGCCTTGGCAGCACAGGAACGGTTGAATCTAGAAAAAGATGCTTTGGTGCTAGCTCGCGCGACACTGGAGGCAGTTGAAAAGCGAGCACGCGCGGGTGTTGCACCAAATGCAGAGGTTTTACGGGCCAAAGCCGCTCTCGCAAAAACAAAAATCACCTTATCTCGCATGCAGCGGGTATTTGAAATAGAGAAGACCCATCTTACCAGTCTGTGGGGCGCTATCGAAACTGATTTTGAGGAGCTTCAAGGGGACCTGTTTCAATTCCCTCCCGCGGATGATTTTGCGTCTCTATACGACAGAGCCAAAGGCAACGCCGCTTTGGCTGTGTTTGCGAGTGAGACTCGCCTGAAGGAAGCAAGGATCCGGCTGTCACAAACGCGTGCCAAAAGTGATATCTCCTGGAGCCTAGGGGTACGCCGGATGGAAGGCTCTGGCGATACGGGGCTAGTTGCAGGGGTTAGTATGCCCTTGTTTGCAGATCGTCGAAGCAGTGGGGAAATTCGCGCTGCCCAAGCCGAACGTGATCAAGTGACGTTTCGGCGGAAAGAGGCACTGTTTAATCTGCATGCGCAACTTTTCGAAGCCTATCAAAATCGACAGCAGGGCGTTGAAGTCTCAGCAGTGCTGAAAGAAGAGGTAATACCGACACTCAATCGTGCGCTACGGGAGACGCGTGGAGCATATGAACGGGGGCGGTATAGCTACTTGGATCTGATTGCCGCGCAGGAAGAGTTGTTGGCTGCTAGACGGAGGATGATCGACTCGGCAGCCTCGGTGCTTCAATACGGCGCCCTTATTGAACAAATGACTGCCGAGCCTCTATCTACCAGCAGACTTTCCCGTTGACCACCAGCGCTGAAAAAACTATAGGAACAAGACTATGCGACACAGATATTACGTTATTCTTTCGGTACTAATGGTGATTCTTACTTCGAACGCTGCTTTCACTCAGGACTTTATTGAACCTAGGGGGCGGGATGAAGCGCACGAAAGGAATCGAACAGAGCATGAAGGAGAGGAGGTGGTTCGGATCAGTTCAGAGACGGCACAAAAAGCCGGACTAAGTACAAGCCAAGCTGGACCCGCTACCCTCGACCGCATTCTTCGGGTGTACGGAAAGATCGTTGTGCCACCTGGCCAGGAAACCCACATGAGGGCACGGTTCCCTGGTCAAGTCTATCAGGTTCATGCCCAGATTGGCGATCAGGTTGAAACCGGCGATTTACTCGCTGAAATTGAGTCCAATGACAGCCTGAGGACCTACCAGCTTCGCTCGCCGATCAACGGGGTTGTCGTCGACCGCCAAACAGCGGTTGGCGAACTAACACAGGATCGAGCGCTTTTCTCTATTGCCCGTTTAAACCCACTTTGGGTGGAGCTTCACGTATTCCCGGCACAACGATCGGCCGTTTCGAAAGGGCAAACGGTTCTGCTGTCTTCTGACAGTGTTAAAGGAACGGTGACGCTTAGCCATGTTCTTCCTGGAAGTGAACGGCGGCCCTACCTTATTGCTCGAGGTACACTTGACAACCGAGACGGACAATGGACACCCGGGCTGCTTGTTATGGGGGAAATTGTCGTAGAGTCATTTCAAGCCTCTGTCGCGGTGGACAATCGCGCCCTGCAAACAGTTGAGGGTAAAACGGTGGTTTTTACCAATAAGGATGATGTATTCAAAGCGCAATTGGTAGAACTTGGCCGCAGTGATGACCGTTACACCGAAATCCTTTCTGGGCTCGAAGCGGGTGAACGTTATGTCGTGGGCAACAGTTTTTTGGTTAAAGCTGACCTTTTGAAGTCAAGCGTCGAAGACCACGATTAGGAGTCAGACGATGATCGAATCGATTCTTCGCTTCTCAGTCGAGCGGCGCTACCTCACTTTGTCCTTTATTTTTGTACTGATCGGCTTAGGTGTGTGGAGCTATCAGCGCTTACCGATTGATGCAGTGCCTGACATCACCAACGTTCAGGTACAGATCAATACCCAGGCTCCGGGTTATTCGCCTCTGGAAGCCGAACAGCGCATTACCTATCCGGTAGAGACGGCGCTTGCAGGGTTGCCAAATCTATCATATACGCGTTCTTTGTCCCGTTATGGGTTGTCGCAAGTGACAGTGGTGTTCGAAGATGGCACCGATATCTACTTTGCTCGAAACTTGATCGACGAGCGTCTAGGCGCGATTAAGAACGATCTTCCGCCAGGCCTTGAGCCCGAGATGGGTCCCATAGCAACCGGTCTCGGTGAAATTTTTACCTATACGGTTGAGGCCTTGCCTGGAGCGGTAAAGGCTGACGGAACACCGTACGATGCAACGGCATTGCGCGAAGTTCAGGACTGGATTATAGAGCCGCAGTTGGCTCTTGTACCCGGTATAGTCGAGATTAACACGATCGGCGGCTTTGCCAAGCAATATCACGTCACCCCCGACCCACGAAAGCTTCTGGTTTTTGACGTGACCTTGGACGATGTGAGCCAGGCCCTACGGAACAACAACAACAATCGCGGCGCTGGCTATATTGAGCACAATGGCGAGCAGCTGTTGGTGCGATCGCCTGGTCAGTTGCAAACGATAACCGACATCGAACAGGTGGTGGTGAAAATTGTCGATGGGTCGCCAGTGCGTGTTGCAGACATCGCGGAGGTCGCGATTGGAAAGGAGTTGCGCAGTGGCGCGGCTACGCGAAACGGAGTTGAAACCGTTGTTGGTACAGCGATGATGTTAATGGGAGCGAACTCCCGCGCTGTGGCTCGCGATTTGGCGATAAAGCTTGAAGAGATCGAGTCTTCTCTTCCCGAAGGCGTACGGGTGGACACCGTTTATGATCGCACCACTTTAGTGGACAAGGCCATCGCGACCGTAAAGAAGAACCTCTTGGAGGGCGCGTTGCTTGTCATAGCAGTGCTCTTTGTGCTGCTTGGAAACATTCGTGCAGCGCTGATTACTGCCGCAGTGATTCCTTTATCGATGCTCGCCACCGTTTTCGGTATGGTCAAGACAGGAGTGTCTGCCAACTTGATGAGCCTCGGCGCACTGGATTTTGGCCTGATTGTCGACGGGGCGGTCATCATCGTGGAGAACGCGACACGCCGCCTGGCAGAAGCTCAGGCGTCTGATAACAGCAAGCTCGAACGAAAAGAACGGCTTTGGTTGGTTTTTGAAGCGACTAACGAAGTCATTCGACCGAGTCTATTCGGGGTGTTGATTATTACGGTCGTCTACATTCCGTTGTTCACGTTGACTGGCGTCGAAGGGAAAATGTTTCAGCCGATGGCTGCTACCGTTGTAATGGCGCTTCTGGCAGCATTGGTGCTCTCATTGACTGTGGTTCCCGCGTCGGTCGCTGTATTTATGACCGGGCGCGTCAGCGAGAAAGAAAATCGTGCCATCGTCGCCGCAAAGTCACTTTATCGACCATTGTTGAGTTGGGTTCTCAGGTTACGATGGGGGATCATTTCCGGTGCCACTATTCTGGTTTTCGCATCAAGCTGGCTGGCCACAACACTTGGATCAGAGTTTGTGCCCCAGCTGGATGAAGGGGATATTACGGTGCAGGCGCTACGGGTGACCGGCACGGGGCTGGAACAATCGGTGGCGATGCAGGAGATGTTGGAAAGGCGCATTAGATCGTTCCCGCAGGTTGACAAGGTGTTAGCCAAGGTAGGCACAGCCGAGGTGGCGACGGACCCGATGCCTCCAAATGTGGTGGATAACTTCGTGATACTTAAACCGCGCAGTGAATGGCCGAATCCAAAGCTTCCCAAGGATGAACTGCTTCAAGAGTTGGAGGAGGCATTGGAGGAAGTTCCGGGCAATAACTACGAGATCACGCAACCGATTGAGATGCGCTTTAATGAGTTAATTTCGGGGGTTCGAGCGGATTTAGGAATCAAGGTCTTTGGTGATGACCTCGAACAGCTTCTAGCCTCAGCTGAGGCGATTCTCGCGGTTTTGAATGACATAGAGGGCTCAGCCGATGCACGGGTTGAGCAGGTTGACGGCCTACCAATGCTGTCAGTGCACCCCGATCGTATGGCGATCTCCCGGTACGGGCTCACCGTTGACGATGTACAGGATTTTGTTGCGACTGCTATCGGAGGTGAGTCTGTGGGATTGATCTATGAGGGGGATCGCCGGTTTGAGCTGGTGGTTCGTCTTCCAGAAAACGTGCGACGCGATGTCAAGCACTTGCACGAGTTGCCTGTGCCTTTGCCAGAGGGCGGGTATGCACCGTTGTCGGAACTCGCTACGCTCGTAATTGCGCCCGCGCCCAGCCAAATCAGCCGGGAAAACGGCAAAAGGCGAGTCGTGGTTATGGCAAATGTTCGGGGGCGGGATTTGGGGTCATTCGTAGCGGAAACCAAGCAGCGTGTCACGGCCGAAGTGAAGCTGAAGGCAGGGTACTGGCTAGATTATGGAGGTACTTTTGAGCAGTTGGCTTCGGCGAGTCAGCGGTTGTCACTTGTGGTCCCCGTGACGTTCGCTATTATTATTGTGATTTTGGTAGTGGCACTGGGCTCGCTTAAAGACGCACTCATTATCTTTACAGGCGTACCACTAGCGTTGACTGGTGGTGTATTGGCACTGTGGTTTCGCGATATGCCATTGTCAATATCGGCTGGCGTTGGCTTTATCGCGTTATCCGGTGTCGCGGTGCTGAACGGTTTGGTAATGCTCGCATTTATCCGCGATCGTTGGCACGTGTCAGGTGTATTAGTTCAGACCAAATCTGACACTGCCTCTTGAAAAAGGGAGGGTTACCGGTTTTGATTGATGGTGACGAAACCTGAAATCAAAACACTTTAGAG
>NZ_NZQP01000006.1:0-10471 GCF_002695945.1 Marinimicrobium sp.
ATACGATAGGCGCGTCCGAGCTGATACAACCCGAGGGCCGCTATCAGCAGACCGACCGGAATGCACAGGAAGCTGATGGCTTCGGCCGGCCACCATTGTGGTTCCACCAGGTCGTTGATCAGGGCCTGCCAGACACCGACAAAGTTAAGCCCGAAGCCGATGGTGAGTTTACTGACGATGGTGCGACGCACTGGAAGGTACGCCGCCGTGGCAAACAGAAGAAAAGCGGCCAGGCACAGGCTGAGGTCCCGCAGGGTGCGGGGCCAGTCCACATTCTCCGGGCGAAGCGAGGGGCTGGTGTAGAACAGCAACAGTGCCCAGGCAAACGCCAGCAGTGCGGTCAACAACAAGGTGAGTAGCGCCAGCGAGAAGCGACTGAGCATGATCTTGTCAGGGTCCGAGGTCGTTTATAGACAGTGTAGCAGGCGCCACAGTGCGGCGCTGGTGATCAGCTCGCGGTGTATTAGAGTGAGAAATGGTTATGAGCAGTGATGAACGTGACGAGTGGGCACTGTTTGAGCGGGAAATGCGCGATGTGCGCCCGATCAAGAGTGAGCCCAAAGTCCCTCTGAACAAGTCGGACGCACCGGCCGAAACCCTGGCGCAACGCCGGGAGATGGCGGTGCGCGAAGTGGTGGGGGCGGAGAGTAACTTCCTGTCCGGGGATTACGTGCCTCCGGTCGACCCGCACGATCACCTGGCGTTCAAGCGTGACGGTGTGCAGAACGGGGTGTATCGGAATTTGCGCTTGGGTAAATACACGGTGGATGCCCGTCTGGACCTACACCGGATGACGGTGGAGGAGTCACGGCGGGCGGTGTTTCAGTTTGTGCAGGATTGCATGGCCCAGGATATTCGCTGCGGGCTGATCACTCACGGCAAGGGCGTGGGCCGGGAAACCCCGGCGCTGCTGAAAAGCTGCGTCGCGCACTGGTTGCCCCAGATGCACGAGGTATTGGCGATGCACTCGGCCCAGCCCCAACACGGCGGCAGTGGGGCAACGTATATTCTCCTGCGCAAGAGCGAACGAAAACGCCAAGAAAATTGGGAGCGCCAACACAAGCGTCGGGGTTAGTTGGGTGCCTGGTTGGCCGGGGTAACGGCGGATGCGCTTCGCTTATCCGCCCTACGCAGACCTCGGAGCCACCCGTAGGGCGGATAAGGGCGGAGCCCGCATCCGCCGTTACCCAAATTGCCGGGCGTGACTACTCGTGTCCCTGCACCAAAACATAAGGCTTGATCACCAGAGCCCAAACCTCGGCATCGGCCTCAAACCATGCCTGCGCCTGGGTGTCGCTGACCGCATCCACCTTGCCTTCCTCCATCCAGGCCTTGAACTGATCGGCATTATCCCGGGACAGCTCCGCGCCCACTTTTACCAGATCCAGCTCCGGGGCCACCGCAATGGCCCGACCGGCGGCGAAAAAACGCTGTAGCTCTCGCCAGGGGATGGTGGCCGTTTCCAGATTCAGGGTCGCTTCCAGAGGTAAAGAATCGTCAGTCATAATGTAAGGGGGTCTTGATCAGTCGGTTCAGACAAAACCGTCAGGTGCGACGGTTGCGATAGGCGCGGGCCGCGCGGGAGGCGTTGTCCCGTTCCAGCACGGAACAGATGCGCTCTCCGGCCAGGATGAGCTTGTCCAGGTCCACGCCGTGCTCGATACCCAGGCCGTTGAGCAGGTAGACCACATCCTCGGTGGCCACATTCCCGGCGGCCCCCGGTGCGAATGGGCAGCCGCCCAGGCCGGCCACGGCGCTGTCGATGGTGGCAATACCGGCATTCAGCGCCACCAGAATATTGGCCAGCGCTTGACCGTAGGTGTCGTGAAAGTGCACGGCCAGTCGTTCCGGCCCGACTTCCGGAAGCAGGTGCGCCAGAAGCCGCTCGGTATCGCCCGCGGTGCCGACACCGATGGTGTCGCCCAGGGAGACTTCCCGACAGCCCATGGCCAGTAGCTCTCGCGTCAGTGTCAGTACGGCACCGGGGGTAACGGCGCCCTCATAGGGGCAGCCCAGCACACAGGAAATGTAGCCGCGCACCGGGAGGCCCGCGTTGGTGGCGGCGGCAATTACCGGCGCGAACCGCCCCAGGCTCTCGGCGATGGAACAGTTGATGTTCTTCTGGCTGAAGGTTTCCGAGGCGGCGGCAAACAGGGCCACTTCATCAGCGCCGACGGCCAGTGCCCGCTCCAGGCCTTTCATGTTGGGGGTGAGGGCGGCGTAGGTGACGCCCGGACGGCGGTTCATGGCCTGGAACAGCGCATCGCTGTCCGCCATCTGCGGTACCCGCTGGGGATGAACGAAGCTGCCGGCTTCCAGATAGTCGAGCCCGGCGTCCGCCAGATCCTCAAGGAGTTGGTGTTTGGCGGTGAGCGGGACGGGGTGGGTTTCGTTCTGCAGACCGTCACGCGGGCCGACTTCGATCAGCCGGACCCGCGTGGGGCGTTGGGGGTGTTGCTCAACCACGGATCAGTTGATGTCGAAATCGCTGCGCCGCAGCATTTCCGCGTGGCTCAGAGAGCGGTCGATCTGCTGTACATCGGCGGGGGTCAACATGCCGGCGACCTGACGCAGCTCAAAGCTGTTGATGATGTAGTCGTACAGCGCGTTCTGGTAATCGCGTTCGGCCTGGTACACCGCGCGCTGGGCAAGCAGTACTTCCACCAGATTCCGGGTACCCACTTCATAGCCGGACTGGGTGGCTTCCAGGGCACTCTGGGCGGAAACAATGGCCTGCTGGCGGGCCTTGACCTGGGCCACGCCGGTTTCTACCGACAGGTGCAGGGCGCGGGCCGACTGGATCACGGTGCGTTCGGCGCGGTTCTGCTCGGCGCGAGCCTGCAGGTACTGAGAGCTGGCCTGGCGACGCTCGGCGGAGGTGCGGCCGCCGGAATACAGCGGTACGTTCAGGCTAAGCGTGATGCTAGTTCCCTCTGAGTCATCGTCGCTATCAAAAACTGCACCCCCGAAGTACTGGGAACCCTCGTTAGCAGTATCACTGTAGGTCGCCGAGGCGCCCAGGGTGGGCAGGTGCTGTGACTTGGCGGCCTTGGCGGTCTGCTCTGAGGCCCGGGTATTGAGCTGGGCGGCCTTGAGATCGTAATTGTTTTTCAGGGCAAATTCGACCCATTCGTGCCGGTCGGAGGGCGTCGGGCGCACCACCGGGAAGTCGTCTGACAGGGGGGCAATCGCATCGTGCGGTCGGCCGGTCAATACTTCCAGCGCTTCATAGGCAATGCCCAGGTCACCCTGCGCCTGCAGAGCTGCGGCGGCTGCACTGTCGTACACAGACTGGGCTTCATGGACTTCGGTGATGGCGGTCAGCCCCACTTCGTAGCGCTGACGGGTCTGCTCGAGCTGTTGCTCCAGGGCCTTCTCTTCGGCACGGGCGGTTTCCAGGTTGTCCGCTGCGCGCAGAACGTTGAAATAGGCTTCGGCAGCCCGAACGATCAGCGCCTGCTGATCGGCGCCAAACTGCACCTCGGCCAGCTCGCTCAGGGTACCGCCGCGCTGGTAGTTGTACCACGCCGCCATGTTGAACAGCGGCTGACTCAGGGAAATTTCCCAGCCGGAACTCTCGCGTTCGGTCTCCCGTGTGACATTTTCCGTGTTATCGGTGGCGTCCTGACTGCTGTCGGTGTAATACACCCGGGCATCAATCTGCGGCAACAGGCCGGAGCGGCCGAGGGTTCGGTTTTCCAGTCCCGCCTCGTAGGCGGCTTCGTCGGCTTTCAACTGCGCGTCGTTTTCCAGCGCCAGTTCATAAATGTCCAACAGCGAGTTGGCGCTGGCCGTAAAGGGCACCAGGGCCATCAGACCGAGAAACCAGAGGGATCGGGTTGTTTTCATGTGAGTTCCTGTCCGTTGCAATCCAGAGTTGGGGCACCGTCGAATGGTAGGCAGTCTGCGAGTTTACTCACTCGGCTGCGGCAGGTCGAGCCTGTGCATGAATGAAGTTGTAAAAAAGGGTAAAACGTGTAAGCCGGGTTTGTCATCGGGCGCCGAGGATACGCTCGCTTTACAGCGCTGGATGACTCGCCTAGACTGTGGCGCATTCGTCGGGGTGCCCGCCTTGAAAGGCTGGCTGAGATCTTACCCGTAGAACCTGATCCGGTTAATACCGGCGTAGGGAACGAAAGCGCAACAGCCTCTCTGGTGCCTGCCACCATTGTTCTATCTCCTCATGGCTTATAGCTGACGTTTCCCGCGCCACTGTCTTCGGGAGTGGAACGCGTGAACGACTTTTTGAACCCATCCAGACCCGCCGCACCCGCGGTGGCACTGACCATTGCCGGTAGCGACAGCGGCGGTGGCGCGGGTATTCAGGCCGACCTGAAAACCTTCGCCGCGCTCGGTGTGTACGGTTGCAGCGCGCTGACTGCGCTGACCGCGCAGAACACCCTCGGCGTGCAATCGGTGCACTCAGTTCCTTCGACGTTCGTCACCGCGCAATTGGATTCAGTGCTGAGTGATTTTTCGGTGCGAGCCATCAAAACCGGCATGCTGGCCGACGCCGCCACGCTTCGAGCGGTGGTGACGGCGTTGGCGCATTGCGCCGACACGCCGCTGATAGTCGATCCGGTAATAGTGGCCACCAGTGGTGACCGCCTGCTGGACCGGGACGCCGAAGCCACCCTGCGTGAGGAGTTGCTGCCTCGCACTGACCTGTTGACCCCCAACCTGATGGAAGCGGCCGCTCTGCTGAACGAGCCTCTGGCCTCGGACCCTGCCGGCCTCTGGCGCCAGGCCGAGCGGCTATTGGCGCTGGGCACCAAAGCGGTGCTGCTCAAGGGTGGGCACGGCAGCGGGCCGCTGGCGCAGGATCTGTTGCTGGGCCCGGACTTTTCGGAAGTGTTCAGCCGCCCCCGGATCGACACGCGCAATTCCCACGGCTCGGGCTGCACCCTGTCGGCGGCCATTACCGCCTACCTGGCTTCGGGGCTCAGCCTGACCGATTCGGTTCGGGCCGCCAAAGATTACGTGCACCGGGCGCTGGTCAGCGCCGCCGACTGGCGGCTTGGCCGGGGTTCGGGCCCGCTGAATCACGGCGTTGCGCCTCTGGTCGACCCCCGCAGCGCCCCATCTGGCCCGGTGCCGCGCTCTGTATCTTCCAGTCACCTTCACGGAGAACCTCTGCTATGAGTCATACCGCCAACCCTTCGCCGCTAAGCCGCTCGGCCCAGGTGGACCCCCATTCTGTCGCGCCGCTCCCCGGTTCCAGCAAAGTGTACGTCCAGGGCTCCCGCCCGGATTTGCGGGTACCCATGCGGGAAATTGCGTTGAGCCAGACCGCCACGGAGTTTGGTGGGGAAGCCAATCCGAGCGTACGGGTCTACGATACCTCCGGCCCCTACTCGGACCCCCAGGCACAGATTGATCTGCGCCGTGGTCTGCCGGGACTGCGCAGCCTGTGGATCGAAGAGCGCGGCGATACCGAGGTGCTCGAGCAGGCCAGTGCCCGCTACACCCAGGCGCGCCTGAATGATCCCGAGCTTGAAGCGCTGCGCTTTGATCTGCACCGGCCGCCCCGTCGTGCCAAGGCTGGCGCGAATGTCACCCAGATGCACTACGCCCGCCGCGGTATCATCACCCCGGAGATGGAGTACATTGCCATCCGGGAGAATATGGCACTGGCCCAGGCGCGGGAGCGGGGCGAGGTACAGCATCCCGGGGAGGCCTTTGGTGCGGCCATTCCCGATGAGATCACCCCGGAGTTTGTGCGCTCGGAAGTGGCCCGGGGTCGGGCGATCATTCCCTGCAATATCAACCATCCGGAATCCGAGCCGATGATCATCGGGCGCAATTTTCTGGTGAAGATCAACGGCAACATCGGCAACTCCGCGCTGGGATCTTCCATCGAGGAGGAAGTGGCCAAACTCACCTGGGGCACCCGCTGGGGCGCGGACACCGTGATGGACCTGTCCACCGGTAAACACATTCACGAAACCCGCGAGTGGATCTTGCGCAACGCCCCGGTGCCCATTGGCACGGTGCCGATCTATCAGGCCCTGGAAAAAGTCGATGGGGTGGCCGAGGATCTGACCTGGGAGGTGTTCCGGGACACCCTGATCGAGCAGGCGGAGCAGGGTGTGGATTACTTCACCATTCACGCCGGTGTGCTCCTGCGCTATGTGCCGCTGACCGCCAAGCGGGTGACCGGCATCGTTTCCCGCGGCGGCTCAATCATGGCCAAGTGGTGCCTGGCCCACCATCAGGAAAACTTCCTGTACACCCACTTCGACGACATCTGCGAAATCATGAAGGCCTACGACGTCGCCTTCTCCCTGGGCGATGGCCTGCGCCCCGGCTCGGTGGCCGACGCCAACGACGAAGCCCAGTTCGGCGAGCTCGAAACCCTGGGCGAGTTGACCCACCGCGCCTGGGAGCACGACGTGCAGGTGATGGTGGAGGGCCCCGGCCATGTGCCCATGCAGATGATCAAGGAAAACATGGACAAGCAGATCGAGGTCTGCGGCGAAGCCCCGTTCTATACACTTGGCCCGCTGACCACCGACATCGCGCCGGGCTACGACCACATCACTTCGGGCATCGGCGCCGCCATGATCGGCTGGTACGGCTGCGCCATGCTCTGTTACGTCACCCCGAAAGAGCACCTCGGGCTGCCCAACAAGGACGACGTCAAAACCGGCATCATCACTTACAAAATCGCCGCCCACGCGGCGGACCTGGCCAAGGGTCATCCGGGAGCGCAACTGCGCGACAATGCCCTGTCCAAGGCGCGCTTCGAGTTCCGCTGGGAAGATCAGTTCAACCTGGGCCTGGACCCGGATACCGCCCGCGCTTTCCACGACGAAACCCTCCCCAAGGAGTCGGCCAAGGTGGCCCACTTCTGTTCCATGTGCGGGCCCAAGTTCTGTTCCATGAAAATCTCCCAGGAGGTGCGGGATTACGCCGCGGCTCAGGGCAATGAGGTGGTCGAGGAGGCTGTCCGCATGGTGGATGTGGAGGCCGAGATGCAGGCCAAAGCCCGGGAGTTTCGCGAGCAGGGCGCGGAGTTGTATCAGAAGGTTTGATTCCCACGATTGAGTCGGGATCCTCCAGAAGGTCCGGGCGCGCTATCAGGTGGGTTGTTTCGGAACCGCGATGAATATGTCCCTATAGCTCCCTCGCTTCATCCCTGAAGCGAGGGTTCCGAAACAACCCACCTGACATCGCGCCCTCCGTGGTGGCGTCACGTTATGGGAGCGGCGGATGCGCCTACGGCTCCGATGTGTCGGACCGGTCCGCCCTACGCTGCTTCACGTTTTGGTAACGGCGGATGCGGGCTACGCCCTTATCCCGCCCTACGGGTAACTCGGCAGGTCGTGTAGGGCGGATAAGCCGAAGGCGCATCCGCCGTTCCGAACCCCTACACCCCATCAAAAGGTGGCCGAATGGTATCGGGCTACGTAGTATAGGGGGCTGAATATACCTCGAAGGACCCGGTGTCAGGTGGTCTGTTTTGGAACCCTCGCTTCAGGGATGAAGCGAGGGAGCTCCATGGATGGATTCATCGCGTTTCCGAAACAGACCACCTGATGGCGGGGCCGCCCAAACTACAAAGTGCCCAACACCAGCTTCAAAGGCCCACCATGACCCACTGGCAAAAACCCCCTTTCACCCGTGACGACGTCCAGATCACCCAGCGGGAAACCCTCTACAAAGACTTCTTCCGGGTCGACAAAGTCACCCTCAAACACCGATTATTTCAGGGCGGCTGGACCGGAGAGCTCTCCCGGGAGCTGTTCCTGCGTGGCCCCGCCGTCGGGGTCCTGCTCTACGACCCCAAACACGACACTGTCGGCCTCATCGAACAGTTCCGCGCGGGGGCCCTGGCCGAACCCGGCGGGCCCTGGTGCATGGAAATTGTTGCCGGCATGATCGAAGACGGCGAAACCTGCGAAGATGTTGCCCGTCGGGAATCCGTCGAGGAAGCCGGTGTTGAGCCCTACCATATGGAATATATCGCCAACTACCTGCCCAGCCCCGGTGGCAGCGATGAAAAAATGCACATCCTCTGCGGCCTGGCGGATCTCAGTCAGGCTGGTGGTATTCACGGGCTGGACGAAGAGCACGAAGACATCAAGGTCCACGTTCTGGCCGCTTCGGAGGTGTTCGCCCACCTGTATGATGGACGCTTTAACAGCGCCGCGGTATTGCTGTGTCTGCAGTGGTTGCAGCTCAACCACGCCCGGCTGAAGCAAGGCTGAATCGGCAAACTCTGGTAGACTGGGTTCCAGGTCCTTTGCGGCCGGGTTGCCGACCCACTGCCCCACCCATGATTGTGTCAGGGTGCATCGCCTCTCAGCGGTGCGCTCCAGAGGCTTTTATTGTGGGTGTCGGGAGGGCCGTACCAGGAAACTCAAACTCACTCGGAGACCGACCGAGCATGGTCAAAAGCCGTTACAAAGTGAACCTGTCGCGCCAGCTGGCGGAGTGCGAGGCCAACTACTGGCGTCTGCGCAAGCTGTTGCCCGAGGACTCGCTCACGCCGGGTGCGCAGTGGCAGTTCGCGGTGGTCAGCGGCGAGCGGCACTGGCAGACACGCGTGACGGTCATCGAGTGCTCCCGCTACACCACGACCGTCCAGTTGAGTCAGGTCCAGGCGGATGAGCCGGGAGCGGAGTGGTTGCGCGCGCCGCAATTGACGGTCCGCCTCTACCAGGATGCCGAGCTGGCGGAGGTTCTGGCCTGGGAGCGGCATCGCCGGTTGCAGCCGCGCTACGAGTACCCCAACCAGGCCATGTATCACCAGGACGAAAAAGCCCAGTTGAACCGGTTTCTGGGGGAATGGCTGGGCTTATGTCTGGAGAAGGGGCACTCTCTGGAAACGGTCTGGTAGAAGATCACATTTTTCTGATAAATGTTCCGACACCGGTCGCATGCGTCTTGCACCGCCTCCCACTTGTGGTTATTCTCGAAAAAACTTCGGCCATTCGACGGCGCTTCAATCTACCTCCGTCCTCTGGCCAGAAGCAGAATCAACCGGATTATCGAGACGTTCGTGCGCCTGATTCAAATTACCGACTGCCACTTGGGCCCGCTGTCTGACCCCTCACTATTAGGGTTGAACACCGACCAGAGCCTGGACGATGTATTGCGCCTGGTAGCCCGGGAGCAGACGGCCGTGGATGCCATGGTGTGTACCGGCGACATTGCCAGCGATGCCCATGAAGAGTGCTACGGTCGCTTTGTGACCACGGTTCGCAAACACTTTTCGGTCCCTCTGGGATGGTTGCCCGGCAACCACGATTCGGCGGCCATCATGGCCCAGCTGGAAAGCGACTTTGTGCCTGAGTCTCGGGTTATGAGTATCGGGGAGTGGTTGGTGGTTCTGCTCGATTCCGCCGTGCCGGGGCAGGTATACGGCCACCTGGCGGAGAGCGAGCTGGATTTCCTGTCCCAGACACTCGCCAGTAACGGCCCTCGTCCAACCCTCGTCATGCTGCACCACCAACCCGTGCCGGTAGGCAGTCGCTGGATTGATGAATACATCCTCAAGAATGCCGATGATTTCTTCGCCATCATTGATGCGCACCCGCAGGTGAAAGGTGTCTCCTGGGGGCATGTGCACCAGTTCTATCACGGCGAGCGCAACGGGGTGCAGCTGTTTGCC
Organism: Marinimicrobium sp.; assembly: GCF_002695945.1. Classification (NCBI taxonomy): domain Bacteria; kingdom Pseudomonadati; phylum Pseudomonadota; class Gammaproteobacteria; order Cellvibrionales; family Cellvibrionaceae; genus Marinimicrobium; species Marinimicrobium sp. Next base: position 9,617 of record NZ_NZQP01000006.1, read on the forward strand.
ACACCCGCCACTTGTATCCAGTTTAAACCGGGCAGTGAGTCGTTTGCCGTGGATCGGGCCATGCCCGGTTACCGCTGGTTTGACCTGCACGACGATGGCCGCCTGGACACCGGGGTATCCCGGGTAGAGGACCAGAAGTACCAGATCGACTATCAGTCGGCTGGCTATTGATGGTGGCGATTTGGGCTTGTCCGCGCCTCGTCTGATTTATATCCATGGTTTTCTCAGCTCGCCGGCCTCCTTCAAGGCGTGGCAAATGAAGGCGTGGCTGGCCGAGCATCGCCCCGACATCGACTACCGTTGTCCGCACTTGTCCCCTTATCCCCGCCTGGCGGCCGAGCAGCTGGCGAACCTGGCCGATACCAATGGCCCCCTGTACCTGATGGGCAGCTCCCTGGGCGGCTTCTGGGCCACCTGGCTGGCCGAGCGATACAGCGCCCGAGCGGTACTGATCAACCCGGCGGTCAGCCCCTGGCAGTTCATGCCGGATTATCTGGAGGTTGACCTCAAGGGCTATCACACCGATGATACCTACCGCCTGAGCGCCCACCATGTGGATGAAATCCGGGCCTATGAGGTCGAGCCGCTGAACCACCCCGAGAATCTGTGGCTGTTGGTTCAGACCGGGGATGAAACCCTGGATTATCGACAGGCGGTGGCCAAATACCAGGGCGCGAGGCAGACGATCGAGCCCGGCGGCGACCACGGTTTTCAGGGCTTTGAGCGGTATATCCCCGAAGCGATGGCGTTTCTGGAAGGGCGGTAACGGCGGATGGCAGAGGTTTGGGTAACGGCGGATGCGCTGCGCTTATACGCCCTAAGCAACCTCCGCCCTACGCAACCTCCGAACTACCC
>NZ_NZQP01000007.1:0-7064 GCF_002695945.1 Marinimicrobium sp.
AAACCCATCCATGGGGGCTTCTCATCGGCATCCATGCCTCAGAGAGTCTCAGATCGGTTTACCCCTCGACGCCCCTCAGTGCCACATTCACCCCAGTTTGCGTAGGTTACGTAGGGCGGATAAGCGCGAAGCGCGCATCCGCCGCAAATACACGTGATGCCTCAAAGACAGGCGTAGGGTGGATCGGTCCGACGATTCGGAGGGGCGAAGCCCCGTCATCCACAAAAAATCACAAACCTTACTCTGTGGGAATTACATCAAACGTCGCCGCTTTACGCTCAGACGCCGAGCCCGGCTGCCCCAAGGTCAACACACCGCCATTCACCATCAGGTAATGTTCACGATTCTCCAGCGAACGGAAGGACGCACCCTCTCCCACCAGACCATCAACCCGCTCAAAGGTCGCCGCACGAGCGAATTCGTCGGTACCGTCGTGCTCAACAATGGCGACATCGCCGTCTTGCGCCACCAGGTAGTAGCCCATCCGGGTTTCGGGCTGGAAGGAGACGGTGTTGCCGCCCTGCTCTACCAGGGGTTCGACATGCCACTTGTACTGCCAGTGATCGGCGGCGTTCAGTTCGGCCAGGGTGGTTTCTTCGCCATCGCCATAGCGCACGTATTCATCGGTATCCGCATGGCTCTGCAGCGCCTGGGCCGCGTGGGTGATGCCCGAGGCGGTGGGGGTCAGTTTCTTGATGGTGCCGTCGGCGTTGTACTCCAGGAATTCCATGGAGACGGAGCGGCGGAAATTGCCGCCGGTAGGCAGCGCGGAGGTGTGGTAGATGAAGTAGTCTTCACCCTGGTACTCCAGGATCGCCTGGTGGCTGGTGCCGCTGTCTTCGAGCACGTCCATCAGCAGGCCTTTGTATTCCCAGGGGCCTTCCGGGCTGTCGCTCATGGCGTAGGCCAGCTCTTCGGGGTAGTTCATGGCGTAGGTCAGGTAGTATTTGCCATCTTTCTCGTGCACCCAAGGCGCTTCGGTGAAGGTGCCGGGCATGTCGAACTCGACTTTGTGGACCTCGCCGTCGAACTCGATCATGTTGTCTTTGAGTTTGGCGTAGTAGAGGTGGGAGTTACCCCAGTACAGATAGGCCTGGCCGTCGTGATCAATGAACACGCTCGGGTCGATGTCGTCCCAGCTGTGGCTGTGTTCGATCATGTGAGGAGCCGGCTCGGTGTCGTTGGGGTCAATCAGCGGTTTGCCCAGGGCATCTTTCCAGCCGGTGACCGGATCGTCGGACACCGCTACCCCCAGGGTATAGCCGCCCTGCCAATCGCCTTCTTCGGGCACTGGCATACGCACCGTGGTGTACCAATAGAACTTACCGTCGCGCTCAACCGCCTGCGCAGCCCAGGCGGAATCGCCATCGGCCCACTCGAAAATGGTGCGCGGCACCTCGCCCTCGAGGGTCCAGTTTTCCAGGTCGGTTGAGGAGTAGATGTTCCACTCCTTGAGGACAAAGAAATCCCCGTCCACTGTGGCCTCGTCGTGACCCACATACAGGTAGACCTTGCCGTCGTGGACCAGGGCGGCCGGATCCGCGCTGAAGCGTTCGGTGATGATGGGGTTGTCCGCCTGAACGCCCGCCGCACCGGCGAGCCCAATCAGGGTGGCGCCCAGAGTGCGCTTGAATGATGTCGACATGATGTTCTCCTGCTTGCCATTGTTATGAAGTCATTGGTATTTTGAATATCATAATACAATTCAAGCAGTAAAATCCAGATTCCGTTTTGTAGATATGGTCCGGCCCGGGCTGGGACCTCAGTGCCACATTCATACTCAGTGTTGAGGTAGCGATAGTCGGATTACGCGCGTTTCGCTAATCCGACCTACTGAGCGTGCTTCGTGGATTGATCAGCTCGATACCATATGTCGGGTGCGCTCTAGGTCCTGCTCGTCGTTATCCACGAACTTGAACTGATTCCAGGCCAGTCGGATCTTGTCGTTATGGTGGAGTCGCAACCGCTGCGCCACTCGCTGATCGTTCACAAAAGTGCCGTTGGTGCTCCCCAGATCCTCCAGATAGTATTCCCGAAACTGCGGGAAATCCGGATTGGGCTTCACGCTCATGCGGGCGTGACGACCGCTGACCGCGCTATCGTCAATCAGCACGTCACACTCGGGGTGACGCCCCAGCGTCAATTCACCACCCACAAGTTCAAACTTGTGAACGGCGACATCGTCTACGAGTTGAATCAACCAAGCCATTGTTGGGTACCTTTTTAAATATAGGATAAAGATGGCACTGAGGTCTGCGACGGGGAATACCGTTTCAAGACCGTAGAGCGGGGGACCCGCGATCCGAGCCCCTGGACGCCCCACATGGATGTGGGAAGTGTCCCGAAGCGTCTGGAGCGCGAAGGGGACCGTATGTACGGCGTGTCTTGAAACGGTATTCCCCGTCGTAGACCGGACTTCATGCCACAGCAGACTGTCTGCGAACATCAGAACTCTTTCTCCAGTGCCGAGCGTAATGCCTTGGCCATCTCGGCCGCAGTTGCATAGCGTTTTTCCGGCTCTTTCTGTAGCGCTTTGTTCACAATCCGCGTGGCACTGCGCGGCAGATCCTTCCGCACCTCACGCAGAGGCCGGTGCCGGCTCTGCACGATCTGATAGCTCAGCTCTGCAATCGTATCGCCACGAAATGGCAGCGCCCCGGTCAGCAGTTGGTACAGAGTCACGCCCAGACTGAAAATATCGCTCGCTGGCCCTACCCGCGCCCCCTTGAGCTGCTCCGGGGACATATAGAGAGGGCTCCCCATAATCTCGCCGGTCTGGGTCCGGGCGCTGTTGGCCACCCGGGCGATTCCGAAATCGGTCACCACCACCCGGTTTTCATCCGGGTCATAGAGAATATTGCCCGGCTTGATATCCCGGTGAACCACTTGCTGCTCGTGGGCATAGGCCAGCGCCTCCGCGACCGTGGCCATCAGCTCATAGACCTTGGCGAGCGGAAGCTGCCGGGATTGAGCCGTGCGTTCGCTGAGCGGCTCGCCGCGGACGTAATCCATGGCGATAAAGGCCAACTCATGCTCCTGTCCCACATCGTATACCGTCACAATATTCGGGTGCCGCAGCCGCCCCGCCGCTTCCGCTTCCCGGAAAAACCGTTTTTTCAGGCTCTCGCGCTCATCGGCATCGAAGGGCGCAACATTCAGTGTTTTGATGGCCACCTCCCGGGCAATATGGGGATCTCGCCCGAGATAGACGATGCCCATTGCGCCACGCCCCAACTCCCGCTCGATCTGGTAGCGCCCCAGTTGCTGGGGTACGGCGAACTCCTCCAGCACCTGGGTCTGTGCCAGGTTCGCGGTGCCTGTGGCCCCCTGCCGAGCCTCCAGCGCCTTGAGTCGTTGCGCTACGTCACGGTACATGGGCTTGCGCCGCGCGATCTCCCGGTAACAGGCCAGCGCCTCCTGGCGGCGCTGCCGGCGTTCGTGCTCTCTGGCCTGGTCGTAGAGCAGATCCAGAATAGACTCCGAGGTGGGGCAGGCTTTCAGCGCGGTCAGCGCTTCTTTCCAGTGACCGTTATCAAAGCGCTCAATCCCCAACTGACGACGCAGATACTGCGCCTGGCGATACCAGCGACGCTGGTGCCAATACGCACCGATCAGCAACAGTCCGACCCACAGGTACTGAACCGCCAACCCGAGTGGCAGATACAGCCCCTGACTGATCTGGGCACCAATCTGCCCCGCGACCAGGCCTATGGTGAGCAGCCCGGTCATCAATAACGCGGCCACCCTGCCCATGACCGGGGTCAACCAGATTAGATAAACCGCCAGAGCCAGAATCAGACCGGAGAAGGCCGGGTAAAACCACCAGGGCGTCCGGTAACCGCCATTGAGAAGCGCCCCGGAATGCCTGGACAGCCCCTGCTCTGCCCAGCGGTCGGTAACCTGGGGCCAGATCGAATACCATCCGCCAGTCGACGATGGGGAGGCCGGATGAGTGTAACGAACCCGCTCGGGGGTCAATGCCAAGGAGGCATCAAAGAGCATCGCATCAAGCCAGGAGGGCGATTGGAGGGATTGGGGGAGCAGGATCAGCCAGCCGCCTAGCAACAGTACCAGCACACGCAGGCTCAGTCCGTCGGCCAATCGTTCCGTGAAGGTAGCGCTCATGAAGACGGCTTATTTCTCAGCGGTGTAGTAAATGCCGGGAATCCAGCTTTTTTTGATTTTCAGGGTGCGCTGCAGCTCGTCGGAAATCTGCTCGGCGTACTGCAGCTCATGGGTTCCGACCCGAATGCTGTCTTCAACTCTCAAGGGCGCCTCGGGCACCCGCTGACCGTTCACCCAGACGCCGTTGGTGCTGTTCAGGTCCCGGATGCGGAAACCCTGAGCGGTCGCCTCGATGACGGCGTGGTGCCCACTGACCGTGGCATCATCCACAACCAGGTGATTATCGGCGCTGCGCCCGATGGTCAGGGTTTCGTTGCTGAGCTCATAGTAGCCGACACTGGCACCGTTGAGCTGATGGTGGATGTACGGCATAGGGCCCCCTGTCTGTGCCGGTCAATCCGGAAAGCGTAGCACAGGGAGCCAGGGAGGAATGTGACGCCTTTCTCCTCTTGCTGATTGAGCGCGCGGTTACCGCGCCTCAATACTCCGCATTATGGAAAACGCGCTGAACATCGTCCAGAAAGTTCAACAGTTCGACCATTTTCTCGAACTGCTCGACGTCCTCGCCCGCGATCTCGGTGGTTATCTGAGGGATGAACTGCACATCCTCAACCTCAAACTCGATCCCTTCGAAGGCCTCCTTCAGGGCATTGCGCGTTTTGGCGTATTCGGTCTGAGGGGCAAATACCGTGATGATGCCCTCCTCGGCCTCGATATCGGTGACATCGACATCGGCGTCCGCCAGAGCCTCCAGCACCGCGTCTTCGTCCGGCCCGGAGAAACGGAAAATCGCGCTGTGGTCAAATAAATGACTGACCGCGCCGGAAGCACCCAGCTTGGCTTTCACCTTGTTGAAGCAGGTGCGCACATCGCCATAGGTCCGGTTGGGGTTGTCGGTCAGGCAGTCGACAATGATCATGGTGTTGCCGGGCCCAAACCCTTCATAGCGCGCTACCGCAAAATCTTCTCCGCCGCCGCCTTCGGCCTTGGCGATCGCTTTATCGATTACATGAGCGGGCACCTGCTCTTTCTTTGCCCGCTCCAGCAGAGACGCCAACGCCAGATTGCCGGTCGGCTCGGTGCCACCGGACTTGGCGCACATGTAAATCTCACGGCTGTAACGGCTGTAAATTTTGGATTTCATGTCCGAGGTTTTGGACATGGATTCTTTGCGGTTCTGGTAGGCTCTGCCCATGGGTGAATACCGGGTTCGTTTATCTGTTATTCATGCACGGCCGTCAAAAGACGGCCTACTCCCATTCGATGGTCGCGGGTGGCTTACTGGATACATCGTAAGTCACCCGTGACACACCGGAAATCTCGTTGATGATACGGTTGGAGACTTTCTCCAGCAATTCGTACGGCAGATGCGCCCAGCGTGCGGTCATGAAGTCGATGGTTTCCACCGCGCGCAGGGCAATGACCCACTCGTAGCGACGAGCATCCCCAACGACACCGACCGATTTGACCGGCAGGAACACCGCAAAGGCCTGGCTGGTTTTGTGGTACCAGTCGGCGTTGTGCAGCTCTTCAATAAAAATGGCATCGGCTTCGCGCAGAATATCGGCGTACTCTTTTTTCACTTCACCCAGAATGCGCACGCCCAGGCCCGGCCCCGGGAAGGGATGGCGGTAGACCATATCGTAAGGCAGGCCGAGCTCCAGACCGATTTTTCGCACTTCGTCTTTGAACAGCTCACGCAGCGGTTCCACCAGCTGCATTTTCATGGTTTCCGGCAGGCCGCCCACATTGTGGTGGGATTTGATCACGTGAGCCTTGCCGGTTTTGGCGGCTGCGGATTCAATCACATCCGGATAGATGGTGCCCTGGGCCAGCCAATTGACGTCTTTGAGTTTGGTGGCTTCATCATCGAACACATCGATGAAGGTGTTGCCGATGATCTTGCGCTTGGCTTCGGGGTCGTCCACGCCGTGGAGCTTGCCGAGGAACTGGTCTTCGGCGTCGACGCGGATCACCTTCACGCCCATGTTACGGGCGAACATTTCCATGACCTGGTCGCCTTCGTCTTTGCGCAGCAGGCCGTTGTCGACGAACACGCAGGTGAGCTGGTCGCCGATGGCTTTGTGTAACAGGGCCGCCACCACTGAGGAGTCCACGCCCCCGGACAGGCCGAGCAGGACTTTGTCCTTGCCCACTTGTTCGCGCACTTTTTCGATGGCGTCGTCGACGATTTTGGCCGGAGTCCAAAGGGCTTCGCAGCCGCAGAGTTCGAACACGAAATGCTCGAGGATGCGTTTGCCTTGAAGGGTGTGGGTGACTTCCGGGTGAAACTGGACGCCGTAGAATTTTTTGGCTTCATTGGCCATGCCGGCGATCGGACAGCTCGGGGTGGAGGCCATGATGTCGAAGTCCGGCGGCAGTTTGATGACTTTGTCGCCGTGGCTCATCCAGACGTCCAGCAGGGAGTCGCCGTTGTGGTCGAGGTGGTCTTTGATGTCGTGCAGCAGTTGAGTCTGGCCGTGAACCTTGACTTGGGCGTAGCCAAATTCCTGGACTTTGGAGCCCTGTACGGAGCCGCCCAGTTGTTCGGCCATGGTCTGCATGCCGTAGCAGATGCCGAGTACGGGCACGCCGAGCTCGAAGACGGCTTGAGGTGCTCTCGGGCTGCCTTCGGCGTGGACGGATTCGGGGCCACCAGCGAGGATGATGCCGTTGGGGTTGTAGTCCCGGATTTCCTCGTCGCTCATGTCGAAGGCGCGGATTTCGGAGAAGACGCCGATTTCGCGGACTCGTCGGGCGATGAGCTGGGTGTATTGGGAGCCGAAGTCGAGGATGAGGATTCTTTGGGCGTGGATGTCTTGAGTCATGGGGGCTCTTGATGTTGGTTGGTGCGAGCTCGTTTGAGCGTCGTAGCTAGCTATGGGGCTTCGTAGCCGGGCCGCTACGGGGTATGGCCTTTAAAGACCCGCCGTGAACCC
>NZ_NZQP01000008.1:0-9630 GCF_002695945.1 Marinimicrobium sp.
ACCTGATCCCATTCCGAACTCAGAAGTGAAACGACTTAGCGCCGATGGTAGTGTGGGGTTTCCCCATGTGAGAGTAGGTCATCGTCAAGCTCTTAAATTGAAATACCCCGAATCAGCAATGGTTCGGGGTATTTTTTTGTAGCCCGCAAAAGCTCGAGGCGCTTGCCGATGCCCTAACGGTCATGGTGACGGCGGGCGTCCTGCCCGCCGCCCTTCGGGCGCCCGTTCGGGCGTCGTCTTCGGCATCCTGCCTCCGACTCAAGCTCCCCTCCAGCGGGTGGGGCTGTGCCTCGGCTCGTCCTTCGGACCTCGCCGATTCGCTCGGCCTGCGGCCATTGCGGGTGCGCCTTGTTCTAACTCATCGTCTTTGCCTTCCCGTAGGTCGGTTTAGGCCTCAGGCCGTAAACCGACAAACTCTCCCACACTCTCCCCAACCGACAAACCCACCCGTTTCGCTTTCCTAACACTGGTTACTTTTCGCAGAGTTGGTACACTACCGTGGCCCGAACCTGTGGGTAGTTTTACTAGATAAAACGTTTTTTATATGCTATAAAACCAACCTCCGGTCTGATCGGCTGTTCGCTCCAATGTGAGGTATTCGGTCAAGTTGGTCCAGTGCTGAATGGCAGGCCCGGAGCTCAATAAAAGAGAGTCATAAAGATGCAGCAATTACCCCATTCTTTGAAAACCCTGAGCGCAGTGGTATTTGGCAGTATTGTGACGCTGTCTTGCAGCGCCGAGACCAATGAAACCGCGGCAGAGGAAGAACTTGAACCCTGGCAGCAGGCCCAGAAGACAGAAGTCTGGGAGCCGGTTCCTCCGATGGTGGAAGTGCCCCAGGACGGTGTCCCGTCCGATGCAATTGTTCTGTTTGATGGTAGCGACCTGGACGCGTGGGTCGGGGAGAACGGTGGAGAGCCGACCTGGAATCTGGACGGTGATGCGATGACCGTGGCCCGTCGTCAGGGTGGTATCCGGACCAAGCGGGAATTCTGTGACGTGCAGCTTCATATTGAATGGCGTTCTCCAACCGATATTGAAGGGATGGATGGTCAGGATCGAGGCAACAGCGGTGTGTTCCTGCAGGAGCGCTATGAGATTCAGGTGCTCGATTCCCATGACAATGAAACCTATCCCAACGGCCAGGCTGCATCGGTTTACAAGCAGTCCATTCCCTTGGTGAACGCGACCCGTCCGCGTGGCCAGTGGCAGGAGTACGACATTATTTATCAGGCCCCGCGCTTTGATGACAGTGGTGCGCTGGAAGAGCCTGCCTACGTGACCGTGCTGCACAATGGTGTCGTGGTACAGAACCACTTCGAGATTCAGGGCGCGACTGAGTGGATCGGCGAGCCGAGCTACGATGAAGCGCACGGCTGTGCTCCCATTTTCCTGCAAGACCACGACGCGGCGGTCAGTTTCCGGAATATCTGGGTTCGCGAACTGTAATACTCCCAGGAGGCAGGATTGCCTGCCTTTTTTCATCGGCGAGGGATCGCGACGCAAGACCCGGCTGAACGCGACAGCCGGGTTTTTTTTAGTCAACTCAACACAAAACGATAACGTTAGGCACGGCGCAGCGCCATTCTGTTCAGAGGTAAAACTATGCTGAAAATAATAAAGAGGTTCGGTCAATCCTTTTGGGTGGTGTCGGCAGGCGTGCTCTCCCTGTTCGTCATTGGAGTGCAGGCGTCAGTGCTGACGCCCGAGGCACCCTGGGAGCAGGTTCATGATGTTCTGTATCAGGACGGGCGGTTAGAGCCTGTGGTTGGAGAGGGCAAACCTGAGACGCTCTTTCTCGACAGTGGCGCGGAGGACATAAGGCTCTTGTCGGAAGAGTCTCTGGGAGACTCCGTTCTGACGTTTGAAGTCCTACTGGCCGAGCAAGCCCGCGCGGGTGTTTATCTGCAGGGGCGCTATGAAGTGGTGCTGACCGGATCCGAGCAGACGGAGGCCTTGAAGACCGACAGTATGGGTGCCCTTGCGCCGCGATGGAATGAAAATCGGACTCCCCCGGAGTTTGATGGTGTGCCGCCCTTGCGCTCGGTAGGTGACACTGTTGGTCAATGGCTTCCCGTGGAAATACAGTTTCGCGCCCCTCGCTACAATGAGGCGGGGCAGAAAGTAGAGCCCGCCATGTTGCTTGAGGTTCGCATCAATAACCAGATCGTTCAGAAGCGTACGCTGCTTACCGGGTTTACCCGAGGTTCGATTAACCCCTGGGAGACAACATCGGGGCCTTTGATGGTGCACGTTCATCAGGGACCGGTGGCGCTGCGCCAGGTGTCCTTGGCGCACGCCGATTTCAGTGCGGTCGAGCTGCCCTCTGAAACGGGCGGCGAGTCCAACCTGGGGCAGCTGGAAGATTTTGTGGCCAAGGGCGAGAAGGCATTCAAAGCGCTGGGCTGCACCTCATGTCATGCCGTCACCGACGGCGAAAAATCGGTACGTGCCGGCCCCAACCTCTATGGATTGTTCCAACGGACCCCTCGTGATCGGGAAGTCAAGCAGGGGGAGGGAGACACCCGGTTCACTCTGAAAGCGGATCGGAGTTACCTGCACCGCAGTATCCGTCAACCGGATGCCGAGTTGGCAATCGCCGAATCAGGTTCAAACTCGGGTCAAGTTTATCAGCCGATCATGCCGGCTTACTCGACCGATACCTTGAGCGACGGTGATCTGGGTGCGATCGGGGCCTATCTCAAAACACTCAATCCGCTGGCAACCCAGGGGCCGGTCGTTCAACTGGTCGAAGAGGGTGGGCCGGAGGTCTATGATCCACTCACTGATGGATTGCAGCGTCTGGTTCTGGATGAAGTCCAGATCCAGCGGGGACCCATGCCTGGCACGTCCGGACGAGCCATACATGTTGGGCTGCCCAATGGTGTGAACTACAGCTTTGACCCCAGAGTGCTGGGTGTGGTCAAGCTCTGGCAGGGTGGTTTCCTGGATATGGGAGGTGAATTGCGCAATCGCGGCGGAGGCGGTTTGCGTATGGGGTATGACAGCCGGGAGATTGGTCTGGGGGCGACCAATACGTTGTTCGCACCCCTTCAACCGGACGGAACGCCGGTCGACTTTTCATTCAAGGAATCGGTCTTCCAGGATCACGAGCGGGTGCGGGCTGCGCTGTACAGTGAGAAGGACCACTTTGATCTGCTCGCGGAAGTCGATGCCCGTTTTCACGGTTACCGGCGAGACTCCCGACAAGCGGAGGCGGCTCCCACGTTTGAGGTATCCGTCGGTGACAATCGCTTTGGAATGACCATGGACATCAGCGCCCAGGGTGTTCTGACGCTGGAGGTTGATGGGACCCTGAACTCCGAGCAGCGCCTGCAGCTGGCAACGGAGCTCGTCACGGATATCTCGGTCTCTGAAGGTTCAATTACCGAGGGTCAGTGGGTTATTCCTGAGGGGAGCGAATTGCCGGTGCGCCTGCAGGGACAACTGGCACTGTCTGACAACCCCTGGCGACCGACGTCCAAGTCGTTTGACCATGTACGTCAGCCGCTGAAAGTGGTGCCCTCGCAGGCGGACCTTCTGGACGGCTACGCCATCGAAGACTATCTGCCCCCCAAAGACAACTACGGTCGAGATCTCCTGTTTGAGCCCTTGGGGATCGCCGTGGCTGACAATGGGACGGTTGTGGTGTCGACCCGAAACGCGGGGATCTGGCGATTGATCGATGATGAGTGGCACCTGTTTGCCGAAGGTCTTTTCGATAGCCTGGGCGTCGTGATTGAAGACAAGGCGGGTCTGGATCTGGTGGTTGGCCAGAAAGCCGAGTTGACCAGGATTCGGGACACCAACGGTGACGGGCGCGCAGATCACTACCAAACGTTGTTCGATGGGTTCGGTTATCACAGTAACTACCACACCTATCTGCACGGGCCGGTGAAAGGCGCCGATGGTGCTTATTATCTGGGGCTGAATCTGGCTCATACCGACGAGGCGGTCTACAAAGCCGATGGCCTCTATATGGGCTCTCAGGGAGGCTTCAGTGGCTGGGCGTTCAGAGTGACCCCCGACGGTGAGGCCACGCCCTGGGCCAGTGGTCTGCGCAGTGCGGCCGGTTGGGCCTTGGGGCCGGATGATCAGGTCTGGTTTACCGAGAACCAGGGCGAGTTTGTGGGCACCTCGAAGCTTTTCATGCTGAAGAAAAATGCCTTCTATGGGCATCCGTCCGGGTTGGTTGATCTGCCGGGGATGACGCCGGGCTCACAGGGCATAGCCTGGTCGCGAGTGCGGGACCATCGCGAACCGGAACGGCTCTTGATGCCCCAGAACCTGTTGGCGAACTCTCCGGGGCACCCGGTCTGGGATACCACCCAGGGGCGCTTTGGCCCATTCTCTGAACAGATACTGATCGGTGACCAGACACAATCCAATCTGTTCCGGGTCGCGCTGGAAACCTTGCCGGATGGAACGGTGCAGGGAGCGGCAATGCCGTTTGCCCGGGATCTGGCGTCCGGGGCAATGCGTCCGGTTTTTCTGCCCGATGGCAGTCTGCTGCTGGGGCAAACCGGGCGTGGCTGGCAGGCGAAGGGTGGTCATGTGGCCGCCTTGCAACGTGTGAGTTGGCAGGGTGAGCAGCCTCCGCTGGCGTTGAAGCAGATAACAGTCACCGAAGATGGCTTTACTCTGCAGTTCACCCGGGCACTGCCGGAAACCCTGACCCCTCAGGCGCTGGCAGATGCGCTCGCGCTGAGTTCCTGGACTTATCGGGATGCACCGGATTACGGTTCAGAGCAATTGGGCCAGCGTGACGAAGCGATCGCCGGCCTTACGCTAAGTGACGACCGCACGGCGGTGACGTTGGAGTTGGAGTCGACAGAGGTGCCGAACGTGCATCCACAACAAACGGCTCGGGTGTACCACTTCACGCTCGAGTCCGACGTGTTGACGCGGGATCATGGCGGTGTGCCGATGAGTGCGTTTTATACATTGCATCGCTTCGCCCCCTGAAGATGATGGAGCATCCAGGGATGGATGTAATTATCGTCTTCATCTGGATTTTCCCCGTCAGGTTTGCTTAGATGCCTCCATCGACCAGCCTGATGGACACCTGTTCTATGAGTACCGCGACCGGCACCCTCACGATTGACCTCTCGGCCCTGCGGGCCAACTGGAACACACTGTGTTCCGTCCTTGAGCAAAGGCCGGCCGCGGTGATCAAGGCCGATGCCTACGGGCTTGGCGCGGAACCGGTGGGCCAGACGCTTTATCGGGCGGGCTGCCAGGAATTTTTCCTGGCCACCCTGGAGGAAGCGTTGACTGCCCGCAGCTTTCTTCCGGACGATGCCGTCCTCTATATTCTCGGCGGCGTCCGCCCCGGCGAGGAAGAGGAGTGCATAAACGCGGGGCTGATACCGGTGCTTTACAGCCGGGCGGCCATGGACCGTTGGGCATCAGTCTGTCGGGCGCTGGATGTTGCCTCTCCCTCGGTGATCAAAGTGGACACCGGTATGACGCGGATGGGGCTCAGTCAGGAAGACTGGCGTGACTGTGTGGCGAAGCCCGAATTGCTTGCCGGCTGTCATTCGGTCCTGGTCATGAGTCACCTCGCCTGTGCCGACGAGCCCGATCACCCCATGAACAGAGAGCAGCAACAACGGTTTGTGGCTGTGGCGCAAAGTGCTCGACGCTTGTTGCCGGGTATCCGCTGCAGTCTGGCCAACTCATCGGGTATTTTCCTGGGAGCCGACTGGCACTTTGATCTCGCGCGTCCGGGGGCGTCTCTGTATGGCTTTGACCCCGTGGCCGATGGTGAGCCTGCCATGGAAGCGGTGGTGAAGTTGGATCTGCCGGTCCTTCAGGTACGAGAACTGAGCCACCCGGCGAGTATTGGCTATGGAGGCGAGACCCGCCTGCCCGCCGGGCGGCGCCTGGCGGTGGTGGCCGGGGGCTATGCCGATGGACTCAATCGCACCATCGGTCGAGAGGGCGGGGTAGGTTATCTGGGGAATACGCGCGTTCCGGTGGTCGGACGAATCTCCATGGACACGACCATTTTCGACATTACGGAAGCGGCGCCCCCCGAATCGCCCGAAAACACCTGGATCACCGTCCTTGACCATCGGTTGCGGGTGGCCGATGTATCCCGCCGCATTGGTGCGCTGGGTTACGAAGTGCTTACCAGCCTGGCCGGGCGCTACCGTCGCGTTTATCGAGAGGTGGCGCAATGAGTCGTGATGAAGCGACCCTGTCCCGACTGCTGCACACGCTTTCCAGTGGCCATTACCACTCCGGGGATGAGTTGGGACAACGGCTTGGTATCAGCCGCGCGGCGGTGTGGAAGCAGCTGCAGAAGCTGAGCGAGTTGGGGATCGAACTGGAATCGGTGCGGGGCCGGGGTTACCGGCTCTTGGGAGGTCTGGAGCTGCTGGAGCCGGATCGTCTCTGGGAACAGCTGGGTGATCAGACGCGCGCTCAGCTCACCGAGCTGGAGGTTCTGTCGGTCACCGACTCCACCAACTCGCAAGCCATGCAGCGAGCCGCCCTTGGTCAGGGCGGCTATGTCTGCTTGGCGGAACAACAGACGGCCGGTCGCGGGCGTAGAGGGCGTACCTGGGTCAGCCCGTTCGCGCGCAACCTCTATCTGTCGCTCAGTTGGGGGTTTGAGGGCGGTGCGGCTCAGTTGGAGGGGCTCAGCCTCGCGGTTGGTGTGGCAATGTGCCAGGTGCTCGAGTCAGAAGGGGTTGGGGCGGTCGGCTTGAAGTGGCCCAATGACCTGCTGTGGCAGCAACGCAAGCTCGCGGGTGTGCTGCTGGAAATGACGGGGGATCCGGCCGGCGCCTGCCAGGTGGTGGTCGGAGTCGGTCTGAACCTGGCGATGCCCGACCAGCCCGCCCGCGACATCGAGCAGCCCTGGGCCGACCTGGAAACCGTGTGCGCGTCTGAGCGCTGTCCGGTTCCTGGGCGCAACGTGCTGGCGGCCCGGCTGATTGATGCCCTGGTGGCACTGCTGTCCGGTTACCATCGCGAAGGCTTTGCCGCCTGGCGCGAGGCGTGGCTCGCTCGCGATGCGTTTGCGGGGCGCCGAGTTGTGGTCAGCTCCGGCGCTCGAGCGCAGGAAGGGATTGCCCGAGGGGTGGATGTCAGTGGTGCATTGCTGCTCGAGCAGGACGGCGAGCGCGTTCTGTGCCACGGGGGCGAGTTGTCGATGAGAGCTGCGTCATGATTCTGGAAATTGATTGGGGAAACAGCCGGATTAAATGGCGCCTGCAGGGCGAATCCGGTACGCTGGCCGCCGGCGCCGACGCGGGTAAGGACCTCGAGACTGTGAGCAGCTCGGTGCAAGATGCCTTGCCTGCCGGTGTCGTGCCGGACACGGTGAGAGTGGCATCGGTGCGTCCGGCGGCGGATGAAGCCCGGCTGGTGCAGTGGGCGCAGTCCCAGTGGCGGCTTACCCCCTGGTTTGCGCGTTCGCTGGCCGAGTGTGCGGGCGTAGTGAGTGCTTACTCACGGCCCGGGCGCCTGGGGGTCGATCGTTGGCTCGCTCTTTTGGCGGCGCGCCAGGTGTCCCGGGAGGCGGCCGTGATTGTTCAGGCCGGCACCGCGCTTACCGCGGATCTGCTGGATGAGCGGGGTGTTCACCGGGGAGGCTATATTGCCCCCGGGTGGCAGACGATGCGCCGGGCTCTGGATGTGGGAACGGCCCGGGTTCGAAGTCTGCAGGGGCCGCCGGAGAGGCTCCAGCTTGCGCCGGCGAACAATACCGAAGGAGCCGTCGAGGCCGCACTGTCTGCGATGGTGGTCGGGTTTGTCCAGAATGCCTGTCAGCAGCTTGAGAGATCCTCCCGGTTGATTGTGGCCGGCGGTGACGCCGGGCTTATCGGTACCCACTTTTCGCAGGCATGCTTGTGGCAGGAGATTGTACTGGACGGTCTGGCGGTGGCGTACCGCGCTGAGACCGGCGCCTAAGCAATCCGGATTGGTTCATTTCAGGGTAGAGCAGTTATATGCGGGCAATACTCGCGGTCTTGGTGCTGGTCAATGTGTTATTGCTGGCACTTCATCAGTTTGGGGTAATACCGACCTCTGGGCCCTCGGGCAGCGGAGAGGCGCCTGTGGTTCCCCCTTCTGCCCCGTCTCTCCAGCTTCTGTCCGAGGCGTCTGGCGAGTTGCCGCTTGCCGGGCATTCGCAGAGTGATCAGGATCAGGGCTCCGTGTCGGACGCCTTGCCCCTGTGTGTCCTGGTGGGCCCCTTTACTGAGCATGGCGATGCTGACTCCATTGGTCAGCGTCTGAGGGCGCTGGATGTGACGGCCGAGTCGCAGAATATCGAGGTGTCTGACGGGCGTGGGTACTGGGTGCATCTGGCGCCGGAATTGTCCCAGAGGGAGGCGTTACGGCGCCTCCATGAGCTCCAGGCCAAGCAGATCGACAGCTACGTGATTCCCCGGGGAGAGCTCGCCAACGGCATCTCGTTCGGCATGTTCAGTCGCCGGGCTCTCGCGGAAGCGCGCCGGGATGAGCTCCAGGCGCTCGGTTATGACGCCAAGATCCGCGAAGTGGAGCGAACGCACAGGGAAATCTGGCTTGTAATGCCGGCTTTGCAGGCTCGGGCGCTGTCGGATCGGCTGTGGGAGGAGTTGCTGGCGGAGTATCCCACGCTGGAGCGAAGACAAAATTTGTGCCCAGGTGTTGCTTCTGAGTAAAAGTTTCTCTAGAATCCCGCCTCCACGTTGAGACGTGGTCAGGTTCGAGTGCTGGCGTAGCTCAGTTGGTAGAGCAGCTGACTTGTAATCAGCCGGTCGGGGGTTCGACTCCTCTCGCCAGCTCCATTCAACCTGAAACCCTGCATGTAACTGTGTGAAAAGATTGAATTTTCGGTTGACAGGCGGGGTTGCGAGCCGGACAATGCCGGCTACTTTTTGGCAGGGGTTCCCGAGTGGCCAAAGGGATCAGACTGTAAATCTGACGCGCAAGCTTCGGAGGTTCGAATCCTCCCCCCTGCACCATATTAGAAGGGCGCTCTGCGAGAGAGTCCTGCAAGGCCTGGCAGGAAGCAGGCCCGAGTTTGCGGGCATAGTTCAATGGTAGAACCTCAGCCTTCCAAGCTGATGATGCGGGTTCGATTCCCGCTGCCCGCTCCACTTTGCGGTGGAGCCAAGTAAGGCCTGAAACGTTTTCAAAGCTGATGTAGCTCAGTTGGTAGAGCACACCCTTGGTAAGGGTGAGGTCGGCAGTTCAAATCTGCTCATCAGCTCCATTTTGTCAGCTGCGGAGGTGTGCCTCCGCAGCGGTTTTTTGTCTGAGTATCCGTTGTCCTTGTGGCGCTTTGTCGCGTTGGCAGAGCCCGAAGTGCGCGGAATGGTTAACCCATCTGTAAAGCTTGAATGTGAGGAGGCGCTCGCAATGGCGAAGGAAAAATTTGAACGCAGTAAGCCCCACGTCAATGTGGGCACCATCGGTCACGTTGACCACGGTAAAACCACGCTGACCGCGGCTCTGACCCGCGTGTGCTACGAAGTCTGGGGCAGTGGTTCTGCCATGGCCTTTGACGGTATCGACAATGCGCCGGAAGAACGTGAGCGTGGTATCACCATTGCGACCTCTCACGTAGAGTACGATTCACCGACCCGTCACTACGCGCACGTAGACTGCCCGGGCCACGCCGACTATGTG
>NZ_NZQP01000001.1:0-8572 GCF_002695945.1 Marinimicrobium sp.
GGTGGCGGTAGGGGTAAACCGGAATCATCGGGACGGGATCGGTTTTATGGTAGACACGGTAAATATTGCTCGAGAGGGCCCTGTTCGTCAGATGCCGAGCAAAGCCTTCCAGCCCGACACGGGGTGCGCCAAAGGTGTAGAGTTTGACCGGGTTGCGACGTTGGCCTTTGAGCCAGTCTGCCAGTTTGGAAACATCTTCAACGTGGGTCAGGAGTTTTCACAGGACGGCAAACAGTTCGATGAACTCTTCGAAGAAGGAGACGAGTTTAAGATTGGAGAACTGAATGTTCGAGTCATGCATACCCCCGGCCACACGCCCGCCTGCCTGACTTACGTAATTGAGGATGCGGCCTTCGTGGGCGACACGCTGTTTATGCCGGACTACGGCACTGCACGAGCAGACTTCCCCGGCGGCGACGCCCGGACTCTGTACCGCTCGGTACAAAAGCTGTACGCGCTGCCCGACGAGACTCGGTTGTTTCTGTGCCATGATTACCTATCCGAGGGACGCGATCACCATCAATGGCAAACTACCGTAAGAGAGCAACGGCAGCACAACATCCACATTCACGAGGGCGTCGACGAAGACGAGTTTGTGACGATGCGTGAAAAACGCGATGCCACACTGGGCATGCCGAAGTTGATTCTACCCTCCATTCAGATCAACATGCGGGCAGGCAGTTTCCCGCCAAAAGAGGACAACGGCATGAGCTACCTAAAACTCCCTCTAAACCACTTCTAAAACGAACTCCGGGCGAGAGAGAGACAGGTATAAACGCTTGTATCGTACCCATCGAGATTGGCTACAAGAGACACCCCATTGTCAAACTATCCCTCACGCCAAGTGGGGCAACAGTTGAATCGCGCTCCACGACGGCGCAGGTCTGCAAGTTGGTCGATTTACACGCCTCGACCGTATTTCGTTAGTCGGTCAAATACCAGCCAACGTCAACAAGGAAGTTTTGGAGGGGGGATTAACCAGATGAGGATGATGAGCGGTAGTAGTGGCGAGACTAAAAAAGCCCTGGAGGTCGCACGACCTCCAGGGTTACCTCTGTTAAGCTTTCCGGTTTGCGCGGCTCCCGCCGTGGACGAGACTGTAGAGCGCGGGCAGCACCAGCAGCGTCAGCAATGTTGACGAAATGATCCCACCGATGACTACAGTGGCCAACGGACGCTGCACCTCGGCACCAGTTCCAGTGTTAAGCGCCATGGGCACGAAACCCAGGCTAGCAACCAGCGCAGTCATCAGCACGGGACGCAGGCGTAGTAGTGCCCCCTCGATAATGGAAGACGCCAGATCACCTGACACGTGCCAACGATCGCGGATAAATGCGAGCATTACCAAACCGTTCAGCACCGCGACACCGGATAACGCGATAAAGCCAACGCCAGCCGATATTGACAATGGCATATCGCGAAACCACAGTGCCAATACACCACCAGTCAACGCTAGTGGTACGCCTGTAAAGATAATGAGTGCGTCTTTAAGCGAGCCCAGTGCCACTACCAAAATCACAATAATAATAGCGAACGTCACGGGGACCACAAGTGACAACCGCTGACTCGCCGAAGCCAACTGCTCAAAAGTACCTCCATAATCTAGCCAGTACCCTGCCTTCAGCTTCACTTCGGCCGTGACACGCTGCTTGGTTTCCGCTACGAATGACCCCAAATCCCGCCCCCGAACATTTGCCATAACCACGACTCGCCTTTTGCCGTTTTCCCGGCTGATTTGGCTGGGCGCGGGCGCAATTACGAGCGTAGCGAGTTCCGACAACGGTGCATACCCGCCCTCTGGCAAAGGCACAGGCAACTCGTGCAAGTGCTTGACATCGCGTCGCACGTTTTCTGGAAGACGAACCACCAGCTCAAACCGGCGATCCCCCTCATAGATCAATCCCACAGACTCACCTCCGATAGCAGTCGCAACAAAATCCTGTACATCGTCAACGGTGAGCCCGTACCGGGAGATCGCCATACGATCGGGGTGCACTGACAGCATTGGTAGGCCGTCAACCTGCTCAACCCGTGCATCGGCTGAGCCCTCTATGTCATTCAAAACCGCGAGAATCGCCTCAGCTGAGGCTAGAAGCTGTTCGAGGTCATCACCAAAGACCTTGATTCCTAAATCCGCTCGAACCCCCGAAATTAACTCATTAAAGCGCATCTCAATCGGTTGCGTGATCTCGTAGTTATTGCCCGGAACTTCCTCCAATGCCTCCTCCAACTCTTGAAGCAGTTCATCCTTGGGAAGCTTTGGATTCGGCCATTCACTGCGCGGTTTAAGTATCACGAAGTTATCCACCACATTTGGAGGCATCGGGTCCGTCGCCACCTCGGCTGTGCCTACCTTGGCTAACACCTTGTCAACCTGCGGGAACGATCTAATGCGCCTTTCCAACATCTCCTGCATCGCCACCGATTGTTCCAGCCCCGTGCCGGTCACCCGTAGCGCCTGCACCGTAATATCCCCTTCATCCAGCTGGGGCACAAACTCTGATCCAAGTGTTGTGGCCAGCCAGCTTGATGCGAAAACCAGAATAGTGGCACCGGAAATGATCCCCCATCGTAACCTGAGAACCCAACTCAACAATGGTCGATAAAGTGACTTTGCGGCGACGATGGCACGATTTTCTTTCTCGCTGACGCGCCCGGTCATAAATACAGCGACCGACGCGGGAACCACAGTCAATGAGAGCACCAATGCTGCCAGAAGCGCCATTACAACGGTAGCAGCCATC
The DNA here is from genome assembly GCF_002695945.1 of Marinimicrobium sp. NCBI lineage: Bacteria > Pseudomonadati > Pseudomonadota > Gammaproteobacteria > Cellvibrionales > Cellvibrionaceae > Marinimicrobium > Marinimicrobium sp. The sequence goes on from NZ_NZQP01000001.1 coordinate 2,745, forward strand.
GGCTGAAACATTTTCCCTTCGACGCCAGTCAACGTGAACAACGGAATGTAGACGACCGTAATAATCAACACCCCGAATAGACTCGGTCGAATGACTTCGTTAGTCGCTTCAAAAACCAACCGAAGTCGTTCTTTTCGTTCGAGCTTGCTGTTATCAGATGCCTGAGCTTCTGCCAGGCGGCGTGTCGCGTTCTCCACGATGATGACCGCCCCGTCGACAATCAAGCCAAAATCCAGTGCGCCGAGGCTCATCAAGTTGGCAGACACTCCTGTCTTGACCATACCGAAAACGGTGGCGAGCATCGATAAAGGAATCACTGCGGCAGTAATCAGCGCTGCACGAATGTTTCCAAGCAGCACAAAGAGCACTGCTATGACGAGCAACGCGCCCTCCAAGAGGTTCTTCTTTACGGTCGCGATGGCCTTGTCCACTAAAGTGGTGCGATCATAAACGGTGTCCACCCGTACGCCTTCGGGAAGAGAAGACTCGATCTCTTCAAGCTTTATCGCCAAATCGCGAGCCACAGCGCGGGAGTTCGCTCCCATTAACATCATCGCTGTACCAACAACGGTTTCAACTCCGTTTCGCGTAGCCGCGCCACTGCGCAACTCCTTTCCAATCGCGACCTCCGCGATGTCTGCAACACGCACTGGCGACCCATCGACAAGTTTCACCACCACCTGTTCGATGTCGGTTATCGTTTGCAACTGACCAGGCGATCGCACCAACAGCTGCTCGCCATTGTGCTCAATATAGCCAGCGCCGCGATTGTTGTTGTTGTTCCGTAGGGCCTGGCTCACATCGTCCAAGGTCACGTCAAAAACCAGAAGCTTTCGTGGGTCGGGGGTGACGTGATATTGCTTGGCAAAGCCGCCGATCGTGTTAATCTCGACTATACCGGGTACAAGAGCCAACTGCGGCTCTATAATCCAGTCTTGAACTTCGCGCAATGCCGTTGCATCGTACGGTGTTCCGTCAGCCTTTACCGCTCCAGGCAAGGCCTCAACCGTATAGGTAAAAATTTCACCGAGACCGGTTGCTATGGGACCCATCTCGGGCTCAAGGCCTGGCGGAAGATCGTTCTTAATCGCGCCTAGACGCTCGTCGATCAAGTTTCGAGCAAAGTAGATATCGGTGCCATCTTCGAACACCACTGTCACTTGCGACAACCCATAACGGGACAAAGAACGCGTATATGATAGATTTGGCAACCCTGCAAGCGCCGTCTCTACCGGATAGGTAATGCGCTGTTCGGCTTCCAGAGGCGAATAACCCGGAGCCTGGGTATTGATCTGTACCTGAACGTTGGTAATGTCAGGCACTGCATCAATCGGTAAGCGCTGATAGCTCCACACACCTAAGCCGATCAGTACAAAAATAAAGGACAAAGTGAGGTAGCGCCGCTCGACTGAGAAGCGAAGAATCGATTCGATCATCGTCTGTCTCCTAATCGTGGTCTTCGACGCTTGACTTCAAAAGGTCAGCTTTAACCAAAAAACTGTTGCCCACGACATAACGTTCACCCGCTTCGAGCCCAGAAAGGATTTCGGTGTAACGGTCATCACTGCGGCCAAGTTCTACCAATTGCGCTTTGAATACATCATCCTTATTGGTAAAAACCACCGTTTTACCCTCAACTGTTTGCAGGGCGCGATTGTCCACCGCGACAGAGGCTTGAAATGACTCTACGACAATTTCCCCCATAACAAGCAGCCCGGGTGTCCATTGTCCGTCTCGGTTGTCAAGTGTACCTCGAGCAATAAGGTAAGGCCGCCGCTCACTTCCAGGAAGAACATGGCTAAGCGTCACCGTTCCTTTAACACTGTCAGAAGACAGCAGGACCGTTTGCCCTTTCGAAACGGCCGATCGTTGCGCCGGGAATACGTGAAGCTCCACCCAAAGTGGGTTTAAACGGGCAATAGAGAAAAGCGCTCGATCCTGTGTTAGTTCGCCAACCGCTGTTTGGCGGTCGACGACAACCCCGTTGATCGGCGAGCGAAGCTGGTAGGTCCTCAGGCTGTCATTGGACTCAATTTCAGCGAGTAAATCGCCGGTTTCAACCTGATCGCCAATCTGGGCATGAACCTGATAGACTTGACCAGGGAACCGTGCCCTCATGTGGGTTTTCTGGCCAGGTGGCACAACGATCTTTCCGTACACCCGAAGAATGCGGTCGAGGGTAGCGGGTCCAGCTTGGCTTGTACTTAGTCCGGCTTTTTGTGCCGTCTCTGAACTGATCCGAACCACCTTCTCTCCTTCATTCTCTGTTCGATTCCTTTCGTGCGCTTCATCCCGCCCCCTAGGTTCAATAAAGTCCTGAGTGAAAGCAGCGTTCGAAGTAAGAATCACCATTAGTACCGAAAGAATAACGTAATATCTGTGTCGCATAGTCTTGTTCCTATAGTTTTTTCAGCGCTGGTGGTCAACGGGAAAGTCTGCTGGTAGATAGAGGCTCGGCAGTCATTTGTTCAATAAGGGCGCCGTATTGAAGCACCGAGGCTGCCGAGTCGATCATCCTCCGTCTAGCAGCCAACAACTCTTCCTGCGCGGCAATCAGATCCAAGTAGCTATACCGCCCCCGTTCATATGCTCCACGCGTCTCCCGTAGCGCACGATTGAGTGTCGGTATTACCTCTTCTTTCAGCACTGCTGAGACTTCAACGCCCTGCTGTCGATTTTGATAGGCTTCGAAAAGTTGCGCATGCAGATTAAACAGTGCCTCTTTCCGCCGAAACGTCACTTGATCACGTTCGGCTTGGGCAGCGCGAATTTCCCCACTGCTTCGACGATCTGCAAACAAGGGCATACTAACCCCTGCAACTAGCCCCGTATCGCCAGAGCCTTCCATCCGGCGTACCCCTAGGCTCCAGGAGATATCACTTTTGGCACGCGTTTGTGACAGCCGGATCCTTGCTTCCTTCAGGCGAGTCTCACTCGCAAACACAGCCAAAGCGGCGTTGCCTTTGGCTCTGTCGTATAGAGACGCAAAATCATCCGCGGGAGGGAATTGAAACAGGTCCCCTTGAAGCTCCTCAAAATCAGTTTCGATAGCGCCCCACAGACTGGTAAGATGGGTCTTCTCTATTTCAAATACCCGCTGCATGCGAGATAAGGTGATTTTTGTTTTTGCGAGAGCGGCTTTGGCCCGTAAAACCTCTGCATTTGGTGCAACACCCGCGCGTGCTCGCTTTTCAACTGCCTCCAGTGTCGCGCGAGCTAGCACCAAAGCATCTTTTTCTAGATTCAACCGTTCCTGTGCTGCCAAGGCGGCGACGAAGCCATGCGTCACCTCGCCGAGCAGATCCAACGCTTCAGCCCTACGCCGCGCGTCCAACAGACCAGTGCGAGCATCGACCAGCGCCACTCGCGCCGAACGCTTTCCGCCGAGTTCAATGACCGACGACAGTGAAACCGTCTGTTCTGAGCCACGCAGGCCTTGTATTTCACCCTCTCCAGCGAAGTTCTCAACCTCCGCACCCAGCTCATAGGCTGGCGTTAGGGCAGCGGACTCTCTGACCCCCTTGAGCCCACGCATCCGAACTTCGTACATCTGCAAGCGGGGGTTGTTCTGCATGGTTTTGTGAATAGCATCGTCCAGTGTAAGCACCGCCTCCCGGTGCTGCCCATACGAGAGGCCGCTCAATAACAATAAAAGACTCAATAGTAACGTGTGCGCGGTGCGCACACGCACGCGGGCGAGCCCAACCCATAAACCAAAGTAGTTCATCGGTAATTATCCTAAAAAATTATTTCAGTACCCCAACAATGGGGACCAGCTCTAGAGTGCTAAAAACTCGGGACCTATCAGGCTTAGGGTGGTCGAAACAGAGAGGGGCCGTGGACGGACGAAAAGTCAATTAGGTAGGAGGGCAGCACGCCCCTAACATCAGAATAAAAATCAGAAAATTGATGAACGGCCATCGCGAGCCAACAAGCGTGGCAAAGGGCACAACAGGAGCAACCGTCTTGCAGTAAAGCGGTATTTACGGCCTCGCTTGTATCGACCTTACAATCTCCGGGCTGGAGCTCTTGATTCCACCCCAGAGTACGGTCAGCCCACTGAGAAGTCGGATGTGCCTCAACAGCGACGACGAAGCCCTGAAGAACCATCAGTGTTATCAATACAATCGTCACTTTTTGTTTTGTCAAAATTGCCTTCCGGGCTGACATACGTTTACACATACTCCACCACACCAAGAGCCAGAAAGGCATCGCTCGCCCCAGGGTCTGTGAAGGTTCTATTTCTTTGTCATCGAGCTTCGGCTGCGCTCGGTCAATCCTTGCAAAATGCCGCACTGCTCGACACTTCGCCCCTCCGCGCAGGCCTGACGCAAGGATCGCAACTGAACTTCAAGCGCTTGTAGCGTTTTGATTTTTATCGTAACCTGAGCAATACGATTATCAATAAGATCGTTGACACTACTGCAATACTCTGTTCGTTGGCTTCGTAGCTGTATCAGCTGCCGGATGTCGTCGAGACTCATATCCAAACCGCGACAATTTCGAATAAATTGCAGGTTCATCAAATCTCTATCGCCGTAATCTCTATAATTGCTTTCCGTTCGAGAAGGCTCTGGCAGCAAACCTTTTTTCTCCCAAAAGCGTATTGTTTCAACCGGCAAACCAAGCTTCTTCGCCAAAGCGCCAATTCTCATGAAGACCTCCTTAACCAAGGCAAACTTATAGTAGATCCTGCATAACAACGAGGGTGTTGCACGAGGGCCATCACATAAACCGATATTCCCGTCACCGGAGAGAAAGCCTCGCCTGGAGGGTGTCTGGAGTCAGGCAACGACCGCTGTCGTGGCATGCCTGAACCCGAACTTCGGCGGTTAACTGGTCATTAGACACGTCTTTGAGAAGGGTAGCGCGAATGATGGTACCATCATCGTAAATGGTCCAGGGTTCATCACCGAGCCCGCTGTCGATAGTGCGACCGAGTGGGTAGTCGACTTCCAACGGCAAGGGTTCACCCCCGCTCACGGAAAGCTCGGTGGGGATCAAGAAGTCCAAGGACGCGGGGTTGGCATTCACGTGCCAATCGCCTTCGATCAAGAGTGTCACACGAATACTGTCCCCTGCCCCTCGCACAGCAAGGATATCGACCAGATCAGCGGTGGTTTTAGCCGCCTCGCCGCCAGCCGCTGCGTCTAGGGTTTTGGGCTCTAAGAGCGGCCACTGCCATGCCAACAATGCGCTCACCACCGCCAAAGCGCCCAGACCAGGCACCAGCCAGCCGAAGATTTGGGATTTATTCATGCGCATACGACTTATTCCTCCGTAGAGCTGCGCAGCGTCGACGCCAGCGTGTCCGCCACAAACAGGTCGGGCAGCCGTTTTACCGGCTTCCCGCGACCATTGAGTACCACCGCAAACGGCAGGCCGGCCCCGCCGAACTCGCGCAAATAACGTTTCAGGCGCTCATCAGGCCGCGTTAGGTCAGCGCGCAGTGTGATAGCATTAACCTCACGGACAGCTCGGACCACACGCCGATCACGATAAACGGTCTGTTCGAGCACTTTGCAATTGATGCACCAATCAGCTGTAAATTCAATCAGCACCGGTCGTTGTGCCGTCCGCGCATCGCTCAGTGCCTCATCCGTCAGAGGCTCCCAGGCCAAGGTATCGGTTGCGACACGACCCGGCTGCGGCCACGCCGCGAGTCCCGTGACCACAGTCCCGACCAATACTACCGCCGGAACCAAGCGCGCGCGGAGGTCAGGTCCGACCCATAGTGCGCGCATCAGCCAGAAGGTAAGCACCGTCACCCAGATTATCCACAGCAACCGTCCCACACCATCCGGGAACACGGTAGCCGCAAAGAACAC
>NZ_NZQP01000002.1:0-11886 GCF_002695945.1 Marinimicrobium sp.
CCGGCCGCAACCAAGTGTGTTTAGCCTTGTCCGATTGACCCACAACCCTCCGGGTTGGGTATAGAGCCATAACATCTATGAGTACATCCAGCACCCCCGTACTTGACCTCGAGCGGATCAACCGCATGGCGAGACAGCTCCTCGACATGCCGATTGCATTGATTTCACTGACGGATAATGGTCGACAACGGCTGGTATGCAGTGACGGACAAGCCCTTTCCGGCATACCAGAAGGTGACCGGATACTGGAGCACATACTTTGTGCCTCCGCCTCTGACCCGCTCACCGTCGAAGATGCGTCAGTCGATCCACAATTCAGAGATTCGCCGTGGGTGTCCGGAGAACCTTTTGTCCGTTTCGTCGCGGGTGCCGCGCTCCGGGATTCCGACGATCACCCGATTGGGACTTTATGCCTGCTCGATACTCGCCCCCGGTCAATTGATGCGGATCAGTACAACCAATTGAAGGACCTCGTGTCTCTGAGCGAAAACCTGATGCGGAGCGAAGCCCCCATCAGCGCTTCTCGCCTGGAGCTGGAGTCAGCGCTGGTAGACAGCGAGCGACAAGCCCGCCTGGTTATTGAAGGCACCGATGTGGGCACTTGGGAATGGAATGTACAAACGGGCGAAACGGTTTTCAATGAACGCTGGGCAGAAATCGTCGGCTATACATTGGCCGAGTTGGCGCCCATATCGATCGACACCTGGATGAGTCTTGCGCATCCGGACGATCTGGCCCAGTCCGAAGCGCTACTGAACGCCCACTTCCGTGGCGAGACGAGACATTATGACTGCAAGGCACGAATGCGTCATAAGCAAGGGCATTGGGTATGGGTGCACGACAGGGGGCAGGTCTTCGAATGGACGGCCGAGGGGGAACCTCTGCTGATGTATGGCACTCATGCCGACATCAGCCGGGACATTAAAGCCCAACAGACCATCGAAGAAAGTCTCGAAGAGTTCTCCTCCCTGATCGCCAACATGCCAGGGGTTGCCTACCGGTGCCGACACGACACCCCCTCGACTGTACTTTACGTCAACGATCAGGTCCAAACCCTCAGCGGCTACAAGGCCGAGGAGCTGATCAACAACACCGAAATCAATCTCACCACACTGATCCACCCCGACGATGTTGAGCGGGTTGCCCAAACCATCCAAAGCGCGGTCGATAACGACGAGGACTGGCACCTCGAGTACCGCATACGCCATCGCACCGGAGGCATTCACCATGTAGAGGAGCGCGGACGTGCGGTCGCAGGAAGCAGGTCAGAAAACAGAGTTCTTGAAGGGCTGATTGTCGACATTTCCCGCGAAAAAGAATCGCTCGCTCAATTGAACAAACACCACGAAGTATTGGTGCTTCTGAACGATATCGCTTTCAATACGCGAGAGACGGTCAACGACAAACTGTGTTACGCGCTCGCCAAGGCGAGACAGTTTCTCGGCATGGAGTTGGCTATTATCAGCAAGATCGAGAGTGACGTGTATACCGCTCGCTGGGTCGATGCCGAGCCGGACACCGGCATTCAGCCGGGACAGACCTTCAGCCTGGACGCCACCTGGTGTCAATTGCTCTTTTCCGGGGGAGAGACGGAACTGTTTCTTTCGGATGCCCCGAGCAGCCCATACGCCGAGCACCCGTGCTATCAGAGTCTACCCCTGGGCTCTTACATAGGCGTCACTTTGACGGTCGAAGGTGAATCCTTCGGCACTCTGAACTTCTCGTCGTCCAGCCAACGAGGAGAGGATTTTGACGAGACCGACCGTTTGTTCATTCGACTGCTCACGCGCTGGGTTTCAGACTTATTGGAAAGCGATACCGGGAATGAGCGATTGAACAAACTAATGGCCCAACTGCCCGGCATGGTATATCAGTATCGGCTTTTCCCGGATGGCAGATCGACCTTTCCGTTCAGCTCTCATCAGATCGAAAGCCTTTATGGTATCAGACCGGACCAGGCCGCCAGAGATGCCAGTTCCGTATTTGAGACCATTCACCCCGACGACCTGGAGGCAATCACACAAACCATAGAGGCGTCGAACCACTCCCTCAAAACCTGGCAGGGAACCTATCGGGTGAAAACGCGAGATAACCATTATCGGTGGATTGCGGGACAGGCGCGCCCAGAGCGTCTAAGTGACGGCAGCACCCTTTGGCACGGCTACCTGCACGATATTCACGATCAAGAGCTGGCGCGACAGGCACTTGAGCGAAATGAAACCCGGTTCCGCAGCCTGTTTGAGTTCGCCCCCATCGGCATGGCGTTAAACGACTACAAAACCGGTCGCTTCATTGATCTGAACGATGCGCTGATCAAACCCACCGGCTACACCCGCGAAGAATTTGTTCAGTTGAGTTACTGGCAGATCACCCCCGAGGAATACGCTGAAGACGAACAGAGGGCACTGAACGATCTGAAAACCCAGGGACGGTATGGCCCTTTCGAGAAGGAGTACATCCGCAAGGATGGTAGTCGCTACCCGGTAAAACTGCAGGGCATGCTCAGCCAGGATCCGGACGGACGGCCTGTAATCTGGTCCTTGATCGAAGACATCAGCGAACGGCGCCGACTGGAGCGAATGAAGGATCAATTCATCGCCACGGTCAGCCATGAACTTCGCACTCCCCTGACGTCGATCAAGGGATCGCTTGGCCTGCTGGCCGGAGGCGCTTTGGGCTCGATGTCAGATAGAGCCGCAAAGATGCTTCATACCGCTCAACGAAACGCAGACCGTTTGTCCTCACTGATCAATGACCTACTGGATATGGAGAAACTCGTCGCAGGGAAAATGCCGATGAATTTCGAGCAGCAGACTGTCGGCCCACTCCTGGATGAAGCCATCGACTCGATGACCAGCTACGGAGCACAGCACGACGTTCAATTGGTAGCGCCAGATAGCTGGCCAGAGGTACAAGTCAACGTCGATGGCACGCGCCTGATGCAGGCACTGAACAACCTGATCTCTAATGCGATCAAATTTTCTCCCGAGGGGGGTGCCGTGGAAATTTCGGTCGCACCGCAAGCGAACGTTATTGAAATTCGCGTGCGGGACTCGGGTCCCGGTATTGCGCCAGACTTTCGCAGCGAATTGTTCAAGCGGTTCTCTCAGGCCGATGGTAGCGACCGACGGAAGCTGCCCGGTACCGGGCTGGGGTTGGCAATCACCCGCGAGATCAGCCGCCAACTGGGTGGCGAAGTCGGCTATCGGGATGGACCTCAGGGGGGTAGCGAATTCTTTATCACCCTACCTCGATTGAACGACTGACCCAGCCCTTCAGTGCCATCATACCGCCAGGTCGCCTTGGTGGATGACGCGGCTTCACCGCTTATCCACCCTACCTGACCGACCTACCTCGAACACCTCTCCGGGTCTTTTGGGCCCCATGCCATTGGCTCGCAGGTACTTCCTGCGTGACACTCACCGTCTTTTCATTAAAAAATTATAATTTAGATATTTCTAATTTATAGAATCAATCGATATCCCCGTGACAACCCTTTCAAGCTTTAGTATATTTATTAGATATTTCTAATTTAGATAACTCTCAACACTATTGCTATTGCTCGCTACTGGAGATTCATTGATGGCCCGACGCTTGCTAAATCTGGCGCTTAACCACCGCAAGGCGGTATTTTGGGGGCTGGGCCTTTTGACCCTGGCGTTCAGCGCCCTGCTGCCGCTGATTCAGATCGACACGGACCCGGAGAACATGCTACCGACGGACAACCCCGCCCGGGTATTTCACAACGAAGTGAAGGAGCGCTTCGATATGCACGACACCATTGTGGTGGGCGTGGTGAACGAGCAATCCGTGTACAACCCGCAAACCCTGGCCAACCTGCACAGCCTGAGTGAGTTTGCCGAAGGGCTGGACGGGGTAATTGCCCCGGATCTGATGTCCCTGTCGAATGTCGACAACATTACCCAGGAAGGCGCGGGCACTCTGCGTTTTGAGTGGATGATGCGCGAGCCACCGGACACTCAGGCACAGGCCCGGACCATCCGCGAGAACGTGGAAGACCTGCCGCTGTTGTTCAACACCCTGGTGTCAGAGGACGGCAAGGCGGCCGCCATCTACGTGCCGATTGAAGACAAGAACCAGAGCTACGCGATTGGTCGGGAGCTGCAGTCCCACATTGATGGCTTTGAGGCCGGGGACGATTGGCACATCACCGGTCTGCCCATCGCCGAGGACCGCTTCGGCTATGAAATGTTTGTTCAGATGGGCATTTCCGCCCCCTTGGCAGGCCTGGTGATCTTCATCCTGTTGTGGGTGTTTTTCCGCAACATCCCTTTTATTGTGGCACCGATGATCGTCTCCGTGAGCACGGTATTGATCACCATGGGCGCCTTGATCGGGGCCGGTTTTACCGTTCATATCATGTCTTCCATGATCGCCATTTTCCTGATGCCCATCGCCGTGGTGGATTCGGTGCACATCATGTCCGAGTTTGCCGACCGCTACCGCAAGGGCAGCAGTGTGCGCCAGGTCGTTACCGAAGTGATGGGCCATCTGTTCACGCCGATGCTGTTTACCTCGGTCACTTCATCTATCGGTTTCCTGTCATTGATGCTGACCCCCATTCCGCCGGTGCAGATTTTCGGCTTTTTTGTGGGCCTGGGCATCATGCTGGCCTTTCTTTCCACCATCATTTTCATTCCGGCCTATCTGGTGAGTCTGAACCCCGCCACCCTGGATCGCATGGTGGATAAATTGCCGGCCGAAGATCGCTCCCTGGTGGCCCGTGTACTGCCGCCCCTGGGCAAACTGGCCCGTTCCCACGCCAAACTCTGGACGGTCGGCTTTGTTGCCCTCTTTGCGGTGTCGGTGTGGGGGATCACCCAGATCCAGATCAACGACAATCCGGTTCGCTGGTTCAAGTCCGACCACGAGCTGCGCATTGCCGACCGGGTGCTGAACGATCACTTCGCGGGTACCTACGATGCCTTTATGGTGTTGCAGTCCAGCAGTGACGCGGTCGACAAGGCCCAGTCCGCGCTGACCGATGCAAGCACCAACGAGTCACTGAGCGAAGCGACCCGCACATGGTTGAAGGACCAGACACTGGACAGCCCCGAGTCTCTGTCCGACCTGATTCTGGCCTTGGACGATCGTCTGTTCGAGGTGGGCGGTGAAGATGCCGACGCCCTCGAAGCACTGATGAACCAACTCGAACAACTCGACAGCCAGAGCCAGGCGTTTTTGCAGCCGGAGAATCTGGAATATATCCAGCAGCTCGAGCAACACCTGGCCAGCACCGGCCTGGTGGGCAAGAGCAACAGTCTGGCCGACGTGGTGAAAACCGTGAACCGCGAGCTGCGCTCCGGCGAAGCGGAGGATTATCGCTTGCCCGACTCCGCCGATGCCGTGGCCCAGACGCTGCTGCAATATCAGTCCTCCCACCGTCCCCAGGATCTGTGGCACTTCGTCACGCCGGATTACCGCGAATCCCTGGTGTGGCTGCAACTGACCAGCGGTGACAACCAGGATATGACCGCAGTGGTGGAGTCAGTAGACCAGTACTTGCAGGACAACCCATTGCCCGAAGGTCTTAACCTCGAGTGGGCCGGCAAATCCTACCTCAATGTGGTCTGGCAGGCGGAAATGGTCGAGGGCATGGTAGGCAGTCTGATCAGCGCCTTTGTGATCGTACTGATCATCATGATGCTGCTGTTCCGCTCCGTGGCCTTCGGCATTGTCGCCATGCTGCCCCTCACCCTGACCATCACCGGGATCTACGGCCTGATCGGCTGGGTGGGCAAGGATTACGACATGCCCATAGCCGTGCTCTCGGCGCTGACCCTGGGGCTGTCCATCGACTTCGCGATTCATTTTGTGGAGCGCACCCGGGCCTATTTCCGCGAAACCGGCGACTGGTCGAAGACCATGCAGCTCATGTTCCTGGAGCCGGGCCGGGCCATTACCCGCAACGCCATTGTGATTGCCGTGGGCTTTACCCCGCTGCTGGTGGCACCGCTGGTGCCCTACATCACCGTGGGCTTTTTCCTGGCCACCATCATGGCGCTGTCCGCCCTGGTGACCCTGATCCTGTTGCCCACGGTCATGACCCTGCTGCAACGCTGGTTGTTTCGCGCATCCTAACCGATTGAATGGAGAACCTGATGATGAACGTCAAAACTGTATTGGCAACCGCGGCCCTGACGCTGTTCGCCGTCGGCGCCCAAGCCGAAGAGGCCTTGGCCGACCCGCGGGAGATTGTGCGCAAAGCCGAGCGCGTCGCGTTTTACTCCGGTGACGACGGTCGCAGCGAAGCGCGCATGCTCATTACCGACAACCAGGGTCGGCGGCAGGTCCGCCAGTTCACCATCCTGCGCAAAACCCGGGACGATGATCAAACTCAGGACATGATGGTGTTCTTCTCCCGCCCGGCGGATGTGCGGAACACCGTATTCCGGGTGGTCAAGCGCACCGAGACAGACGATGATCGCTGGCTGTATCTGCCCGGCCTGGACCTGGTCAAGCGCATCTCGGCGGGCGACAAGCGCACTTCCTTTGTGGGCTCGCATTTTTTCTATGAAGATGTATCCGGCCGCTCCACCGACCTGGATGACTACGAGCTGCTGGAAACCACCGACGAACACTACCGCCTGCGCGGCACTGCCAAGAACCCGAGCGAGGTCGAGTTCAGCCACTACGAAGTCACCATCGATCGGGAGACTCTGCTGCCGGTGGGCACCGACTACTACAACGACCGGGGCGAGGTGTATCGCCAGATGGAAGTGAAAAAGATTGAAACCATCGAAGGCTATCCGACGGTGGTGCACTCGATCATGCGCGATCTGGACACCGGCGGTGAGACCGAAATGCAGTTCCGCAACGTGCGCTACGACCTGGGCATTCCGGAGAACATTTTCTCCGAGCGCAGCCTGCGCAACCCGCCCACTGACTGGTTGAACTGAAGGAGCCTCATTCATGCGTTGGACGTCGCTTGCGATCAGGTCACTGCTGGTCAGCCCCTTGCTCTTGAGCGGTCCGTTGCTGGCACAGACCGACGACGGTTGGGATAACTGGGAAACCGGCGACTGGGAAGAAGAGGCCGGCCCGGCGTTCCCGCTCTATGGCTTTATCGAGCTGGGCGCGGGTTCGCGCCTGGACCGCAGTCCCCATCACGACCGGCTGAGTCTGGGCGAAGCCCGGGCCCGGTTGGAAACCGACGGCTCGACGAGCCGGTTTCAGTACACCGTCAAGGGTGACCTGGTCTATGACGAGGTGCTCGGCGAATGGGACGCCCAGGCACGCGAGCTGACCGTCAGTAACGGCATCGGCGATCACCTGGATGCGAAGCTGGGCCGTCAGGTGATGACCTGGGGCACCGGGGATTATGTGTTTCTGAATGATCTGTTTGCCAAAGACTGGCAGGCATTTTTTATCGGTCGGGACGATGAATACCTCAAGGCGCCTCAGGATGCGCTGCGTCTGTCCGGCTACTTTGACCGCGCCAATATCGAGCTGGCCTGGACACCGGAGTTCGAACCCGATGTCTACCCGCGCGGCGAACGCCTGTCGGTATTCAATCCCATGGAGGACCAGATCATCGGCGAAGCCCAGGCCTTTGTGGCCGACACGCCGGATGACGATGAACTCGCCCTGCGCGTCTATCGCAACATCGGTTCCACCGAGTGGGCCCTGTATGGCTACGACGGTTTCCACAAGAGCCCCACGGCTTTGAGTTCGGATGGTCAGCCCACCTTCTCGCGCCTGCGCGCCCTGGGCGGCTCGGTTCGCCTGCCCCTGGGCCCGGGACTGTTCAATGCCGAGGTGTCGCACCACGACAGTCTCGACGACCCGAGCGGCACGGACCCGCGAACACCCAACAGTCAGTGGCGCGCCCTGGTTGGCTACGAGAAAGAACTGTTGACCCGTCTGACCGGCAGCCTGCAACTGTACCTCGAGCACACCCAGGACCATGACGAGTTGGTGCTTAACAGCCCGAATCCCGAATGGGAGGCGGAGCAGAACCGCACTCTGGTCACCACCCGACTGACCTGGCGGGATGCCCGGGACACGATGACCCTGTCCCTGTTCGCGTTCTACTCCCCCAGCGATGAGGATGGCCATGTGCGTCCGCGGTTCGATTATCGCTTTGACGACAATCTGAGCCTGAGTACCGGTTTTAACCTATTCTTCGGAGAGGAAACCCACAGTTTCTTCGGGCAATTCGAAGACAACAACAACGCGTATGCACGCATTCGATACGCGTTTTAATCAACGGCTTTAACAACGCAAGCAAACGAAGAAATTACCATGAGTCTTGAACGTGCTGTCACCGCCTTCGCCGGTTTTATGGTCCTGCTGTCCGTTGCCCTGACCTACTGGGTTCACCCCGGTTTTGTCTGGCTGACGGTCTTTGTGGGCGCCAATCTGTTTCAGCAGTCCTTCACCGGGTTCTGTCCGGCCGCGTCGTTTATGCGTAAGGTGTTTGGGTTGAAGACCGAGGCGGAACTGGCGAGGTTATAGACATTTCGGCGAACCGCTGGTTTGGGTTATGGCGGATGCGCTTCGCTTATCCGCCATAACCCAACCCGTCGCATCCGCCGTAACCCCACCTTACCCACTCACCTGAAACGCACTGGTCAGATGATGCAGATTCGACGCCGTGCTGCGCAGTCGATCCGAGCTGCTGTGTAGAGCCCGGATCACCTGCCGCATGTCATTGCTGGCCCCCACCACCTCGCGGGTCTGCTGCCCGTGCTCCTGGCTGTGGGCTTCAATGTGGCGGATGATCTCAAACATCCGCTCGACAATCCCGTGCAGTTCGGAATTGTCGGACGACGCATCGCTGGCCAGTTGCAGCCCCCGATCGACATCCGCCACGCTGCTTTCCATGAAGGTGGCCGCTTGCGCCGCCTCTTCCTGAATGGTGGCAATCTGCTGTTCAATCTCTTTGGCCGCATCGGCGGTGCGCGCCGCCAGGCCCCGCACCTCATCGGCCACCACGGAAAAGCCTCGGCCGTGTTCACCGGCCCGAGCCGCTTCAATGGCCGCGTTCAGCGCCAACAGGTTGGTCTGACTGGTGATATTGCTGATCAGAGAAACCATGCCTCCGATTTCCCGCGTCCGTTCGTTCAACTGGTGGATGGTTCGGGCGGAGTTCTCCACGGCATTGCGAATCGCCTGGGTACCGGAACTGGCAGACTCAAACTGGGCCCGGGCCTCTCGCACCACGGTTTCCATGACCTGTTTCATTTCGGTGGCGGTGCCGGAGGCGTTGCTGATTTCGCCGATCTGCTCTTCCAACAGGCTCAGCATCTGCTCCATAGCGGCGGTCACCTGAGTCATGGTGGCATTGGCGCTGTCATTGCGCTGAAGCATCTGCTCACTGTTCTGCTTGACCTCGTTGGCTGAGCGGATCACCGAGCCGATAATGCCATCCAGATTGTCGATAAAGCTGTTGGTCCAACGCCCCAGATCGCCGGTTTCATCGGCCACCAGTTTGCGGGTGTCCAGGCGCTGTTTGAGGTTGCCGCCTCCCTCCCCCAAGGCGTGAATGATTTCCGTCATTTTCCCCAGGCGCCGGGCAAGACGCCTAGGGCCTCGGGCCAGAAAACTCCAGGCGCCCACGGCCAATGCTCCAGCGGTCGCGAGGTTGATGGTCCACAAGGGCCAGTCGCTCCAGGCGTGCAGTGCCATATTGCCGCCGAACACCAGTAGCAGAGGCAACAGCAGTAACCCCATGAACCGATAGGTTATAGAACGAAAGCGATACACCTCCTCCAGGTCACCCTCGCACATCATGCCCCAGCGGTCTTTGGAACCTTTAAGAGTAAAGGTTACCCCTTTACCGATTACCGGAATGTGGCGGTAATCCGAATAGCCCGGATAGGTGACAAACAGGTTCTCGCCGTTGCGGATGGTTTCGCGTACGCCGGGATGCAACTGGCCGGTGGCCGGGTCGGTAAAGCGGATCTCGAATTCGGTGTGCCGCTTGACCCCCACCACGCCCCAATCGGTGTGAATACCGCTTTTGAGATTTTCGCCATGGGAGAAAGTGCTGTCCTCAAAGCGGGACCGTGACAGGGCCGTCCCCGCAACGATGCGCCGATCAAAACCCGGCTCCACCATAAACAGATAATTGTCACCGGACTCGGTGAAAATATGCCCCGCTTCCCGTTGAATCAGATCGCCGAGTACGTCATTGGGAACCCGGGCACAGACACAGCCAATCGCTCCGTCCGCCAGTTCCACGGGCTGGTAAAACATCAGGGTCACCTCGTCGTGAAAGCGCGACGAAGAGGGACCAATATCCAACGTGGCCCGATCCACATAGGGCCCATGCAGAAACGCCCCTTTCAATCCCTCCTCCAGGGCCCGGGCATCCAGGTCACGTGCACCGACTCTGGCGCGATAGCTGGAGGCCAGCACTTTGCCGGTGTCGTCCACGACAAACAGCTCCGATGCATCCACCCAGCGCTGAAGCTGCTGTGGCAATAACGTATCCCAGCGGGCTGGATCCTGCTCTACGCTGGCCGCCAGGGAAACCATCTGCTCCCACTGACCGTCCACCCACTGATTGAGAATGGTGATTCGCGTCTGGGCGACGCTCTCAAAAGCCTGCTCCATCAGTGCATAGCGATTGCGGTTGAGCCAGCAGGACCAGCCCATGCGCACTTTGCCGGTAGCGCCAAACCAGTTCAGCCAGCGCCGTTCAGCGCCGGAGAGATTCATACGAGTACTTCTTAAACTCATTGAGTCATTCCAATTTTCGGGTTGATACCCCAAGCCGTAGCAGGAAACAGGCCAATCGAAAGACGGCGAATAAGGCGCCAAACTTTTCAAGTTGCACCAATTCGGTGCAAAGCTTGCGTCAGCGCCCCCTTCGGCGCACCTTTGTGATGCAGAGAATTGTCACGCCCGAGTCAGACCGAGCCGGAGAGGAGGCTTTAACCGACCCGAGTTTCCGGCTATTCTGGCGGTCTGACACCGGGACCAAGGATCGCCATGTACCACCCGTTTTTCGGCCTTCAGGAGCCGGCCTTCGCCATCGCCGTCAACCCGCGCTACCTCTATATGAGTCAGCAGCACCGGGAGGCCCTAGCGCACCTGTTGTTTGGCCTGCGCGGCGGCGGTTTTGTGCAACTGACCGGCGAAGTGGGCACCGGCAAGACCACCATCATCCGCTGCCTTCTGGAACAGCTTCCGAGCGACACCGACATCGCCCTGATTCTGAACCCCATGGCCTCCGTGCCCGAATTACTAAGTACCATCTGCGATGAGCTCGGAGCCCGCTATATCTCGGACGACGACACCAGCGTCAAAACCCTGACCGATGCGCTCTATGATCGGCTGCTGGACAACCATGGGCGCGGGCGCAAAACCGTACTGTTGATCGACGAGGCCCAGTCGCTCAGTGCCGAGGCGCTGGAGCAGATCCGGCTGCTGACCAACCTGGAAACCCACACCGAGAAACTGCTCAACATCATTCTGGTGGGCCAACCGGAATTGTGCGATCTGCTCGCTCAGCCGTCCCTGCGCCAGCTCGCTCAACGCATCACCGCGCGCTTCCACCTGAACCCACTGAGCCGGGAAGAGACCGCCGCTTACATTCAACACCGCCTTCAGGTGGCGGGCCTGGCCAGCGGCAGCACCCTGATTCCCGAAGACATTCAGACGGAAGTGCACCACTTCAGCGGCGGCATTCCCCGTCTGATCAATATCATTTGCGAACGCATGCTGCTGGGCGCCTACGGGCAGAACCGCAACGTCATCGACCGGGCGCTGTTTCGCCAGGCGCGGCGGGAAATCACCGGGGAACCCACCTCGGACCGCCCCAGCACAACGGCCGCGCCGGCACCAAAGCGGTCGCGGCCAGCGTGGTTGGCCAGCGCCATCGCGGGTTTTGGTGGTATCACTCTGGGCGCACTGCTA
>NZ_NZQP01000003.1:0-8694 GCF_002695945.1 Marinimicrobium sp.
TATCGATGATCGCGTCGGTGTCCCAGGTCATGAAGTTGAAGTCGTTATAGATCAGAACCGCGTTCGGGCAGTGCTCACGGGCAAGGCGGAACGATTCGGTGATCCAGTCGCTGCCAAAGGCGCTCTCGGCGTAGTTGGCCGGTGCGTGCGAGGGCAGCGCTTCGTTCACCACGTCGATCATTTCGGTATCGGGGTAGCGGTCACAGTAGTCGCTGATCCACTCTTCGATTTCCGCGCGCTGTTCCGCCGGGCTCAGGCTATCGATCCAGCCGGGACGCTGACTGCCCCACACCAGTACGTGAGCTTTGACCGGAATGCCGTTGGCGCGAGCAAAATCATAGATGGCATCGAGTGGACCCCAGTTGTACTGATCGCGCGTGCCTTCGACCGAGCCCCACTTGCCTTCATTTTCCGGGGTGATCTGATCCCAGTACTGCATGAAGTCGGAACGGACCTGGCCGCTGGTGGTGATGTTGCCCACGTGGAAGGGCGGGAAGTCCGGGTTGCCGGGATTCGGGTCGCTGCTTGAGCTGGAAGAGCTGCTGGAACTGGAGGACGAGCTGCTGCCATCAAACGGATTGCCGAAACCGATGGAACCGCTGCAGTGGAGCATTTCCGAATAGGAACCCGCACCGCACTCTCCGTCCCAGGCGCCGGTGTTGTCCTGTTGATCTTCCGCCTGGTAGGTGACGCCGTTGACGATCACATAGTCCACCTGCACGTCACGATCACCTTCATCATTGGTAAAGGCCACGCGAAGCTCTCCGGTGGCGTTGGTGCTCACGGTGTAATCCAGCATGCCGACACTCAACGTCCAGGTTTCGATCGTCTGGCCACCAATTTCGAGGCTGACGCTTTCGTCGCCGGTCACGCCACTCATGCGCACGGTCACGCTGTTGTCACCGCCGGCATCGGAGCTGCTGGAACTGCTTGAACTACTGGAGCTGTCGGAGCTGGAGCTGCTGCTCGATCCATCGCCCCCTGCCACATCAAGGGAGGCCAACTCCGCAATGCTGCCACCGTTGGCGCAGAAGCCGAAGCCGGTGCTGTTACCCGCCTGAATGGTGGCGTTATGAGCAGCGGGAGTCACTGAGGTTCCGCTCAGGTTGCCGTTCCAGAGGTTGTTGATGCTACTGCCATTAAGATCCAGGCCGACGGTCCAGTCCGTGATGGCACTACCGCCATTATTGTCGATGGTGACGCTGGCACAGTAGCCAGAGCCCCACTGGTTATCGACATTCAAGGTGGCCTCAGCGGAGCCGGAAGTTATGGCCTGCGCCGCCTGGGCGGATACAAATAACGCCGCCCCCAACATCAGTTTTCTGTGTAGTAAGTGGGTCATTTTCGAACTCCTGTTTCAAGTCATTATTGGCATATGGAGTGTTGCAAATGAATGCAAGAAAACGCCTGCTCACCGACGGAGGTTCGACTCAATAACAACTTAAGTGAATAACGCTGATTGTTGATTATTAGAACGGGTTATCAAGCGCTATTGGGTACCGCCGATCCGTAGGCGTCTTCTGGAGTTAACTACCGCACCCACATATTGTCAATTTGAACTTAAGGGGTTGGCGCCTGATCCTTTTATTGTTTCTCCGGTTTGTGCCACGCATCACGAATCTCGCCCGCTTTGCTTTCTAATCAAGGATAGGAACGCAATACCTTGGCCGATGAACCCTTTTGCAGGCTTTTTTATATAAGAACTTTGTTTTTACATAATAAATTTGGCATCATTCCCGCCAAGCACCATAAATCATAAACAAACGAGGCACCCCCCCAATGCGCTGGACCCAACCCCTGCTCTGTATCGGATTGGCCACTGCGGTCATGACCGGCTGTAACAGCCAACCCAACACCCCCAATCAAGCCGACCGGGAAGAATGGGTCGACCTGTTCAACGGCAAGGATCTGGATGACTGGATCATCAAGATTGCCGGCTCTCCTCCGGGCGAAAACACCCTGAACACCTTCCGCCTGGAGGACGGCAAGATCGTGGTCAGTTATGACCAATACGATGAACTGAACGGTCGCTGGGGCCACATTTTTTACAAGGAGCCCTTCTCCCACTACCGCATCGAGGTGGAATACCGCTTTGTGGGCGAACAGGTCGCCGGTGCGCCGGAGTGGGCCATTCGCAACAACGGCATCATGTATCACGCCCAATCGCCCTATGAAATGGCAATCGACCAGGGCTACCCCGCCTGCATGGAGGTGCAACTGCTCGGTGGCAACGGCACCGATGAGCGCCACACCTCCAATCTGGTGACGCCGGGTACTCATGCGGTTTATAAGGGCGAGCTGCGCGAGGACCACATCATCGAGTCCACCAGCAAGACCTACCACGGCGATCAGTGGGTCACCGCCGAAGTGGAAGTGCACGGCAATGACCTGGCGATTCACCGAGTGGAAGGTGAAGAAGTCATCCGGTACAGCGGCATGCAACTGGATGACGGTACGCTACTGCACGAGGGCTATATCGCACTGCAGGCGGAAAGCGCCCCTATCGAATTCCGCTCGGTGCGCCTGCTCAACCTCAAGGGCTGCATGGACGACAGTGCCAGCAACTACAAGTCCTATTTTGTAGCAAACGACCCGGACGCCTGCACTTACTGATGATGCACCGGGGTGAGTGACCGGCCATCCCTCATTGACCATCTCGCTTGAGCCGCCGTCCGAGTCCGGGCGACGGCTTTTTTATTGGCGTTGGTCAGATATACTAGCCACCCGTATACTGGACCCCTTGTTTCACCATCGGAGCTTTTCATGCTGGAAGCCGTCTGGATCGCATTTGCCTTCACCCTGGGATTTCTGGTTCACCGGATGGGCCTGCCCAACCTGATCGGCTACCTGGCCGCCGGCTTTGCCATCAGTGCGGTCGCCCCGGCACTGAACCTCCCCGAAGAGAATGGCGAAATACTGGATCATATCGCCCACCTGGGTGTGCTGTTGCTGCTGTTTACAGTGGGCTTGAAGTTGCGCTTGCGCAACCTGGTGCGCCCGGAGGTGATCGGCGGCGGGCTGCTGCATTTTACCGTGTCCTGTCTGGTGCTCGCCCCGGCGTTTTATCTGTTTATGGATATCTCGCCCTACACCGCCGGCATGCTGGCGGTGGCGCTGGCATTCTCCAGCACCGTGCTGGCGGCCAAGGTGCTCGACAGCAAGCGAGAGTTGCGCGCCTTTCACGGACGGGTGGCCATCGGCATTCTGATTGTGCAGGACCTGATCGCCCTGGTGGTCATGGCCTTTGCCAACGGCGAGACGCCCTCCTGGTGGGCGCTGCTGATTTTCGCTCTGCCGCTGTTGCGTCCGGTGTTCTATCGCCTGCTCGACATGAGTGGCCACGACGAGTTGCTGATGTTGCTGGGCTTGCTGTTGGCACTGGCCGTAGGTGGCCAGGGGTTCGAGTCTGTGGGACTCAGCTCCGAACTGGGAGCGCTGGCCTTTGGCGCCCTGCTGGCCAATCACCCGCGCGCGACCGAGCTGTCCAACTCGCTCTGGAGCGTAAAAGAACTGTTTCTGGTAGGTTTCTTTCTGCAGATCGGCATGGAGGGGTTGCCCGACGCCGACATGCTGATTTTTGCCGCCATCATGACGCTGGTGCTGCCCCTCAAGGGGCTGCTGTTCTTCGTATTGCTGCTGGCTTTCAAGCTGCGCGCCCGCAGCGCCTTTCTGACTGGCCTGAGCCTGAGTAACTACAGCGAGTTTGGCCTGATCGTCGCCAGTGTTGCGCTGCCGGAGTGGCTGGTGCCGATTGCCATTACCCTGGCGTTTTCCTTCGTGCTCTCCGCACCGCTCAACCACATCGCCCATCCGCTCTACGAGAAGCTGGCCAACCGCCTGCAGAAGCTGGAACGGGATAGCTGGCATCCGGACGAGCAGCCGATCTCCCTGGGTGATGCCGAGGTGGTGGTGATGGGTATGGGCCGCACCGGTGCCGCCGCCTACGAACGCCTGCAGAAGCAGGGCTATAAATTGATTGCCCTGGATTCGGACCCCGGCAAGGTGGACAAACACCGTAAGGCGGGACGCAATATTCTGTTCGCCGACGCTGAGGATCAGGCCTTCTGGCAGGGGTTGGACATGACCCAGATCAAGGCGGTGGTCCTGAGCATGAGCGACTCGGAAGCGAAAATCATTTCCGCCAAAAAACTGCGCAGCAATGGCTTTGAGGGCTATATCGTGTCTCATAGCCTGTACGAGGATGAAGCCAACCGCATCGACGCCGCTGGCGCCAACCGGACTTACCTGACGATGAATGAGGCGGGCACCAGCCTGGCCGAGCACATCTGTCAGTACATGCAGACCGGCCGGGCCGAGCACTGATCAGGCGACGGCCTGCTCAAGGAACCGGCGCATCCACTGGCCAACACGCTCACCCTGGTGAGGAACCGAGTAGCTTTCAAGCACCCGGGCCAGGTGGTCTGGCGTAAGTTCCTGTTTGCGGTACTGCAACAGGGCCTGAGCGTAGTCCACGCTGAATTCCGGATGGCCCTGAATGGCCAGAACCCGACCGGGGATATGGAAGGCCGCATTCGGACAGAAGTCGTTACTGAGCAGACGTTCGGCGTCGGGCGGTAAGCGGGTCACCTGGTCGCGGTGGCTGATGATCAACGAAACCGATTCGGCATCATCCACAAACGGTGGCTTGGTCAGCAACGGATAGGTCATCACCCCCAGGCCCCAACCGGTGTCCGCGCGCCCGGCCTCTCCACCCAGCGCGTGCGCCAGCAGTTGATGGCCAAAACAGACACCCACCATCGGTTTATCCGCCTCGAACAGCGCCCGGACATACTCACGCAGTCGGCGAATCCAGGGCTCATCGGAAAAGGCATCGTACTGGCTGCCGGTGATCAGGTAGGCATCATACTGATCCATGTCCGACGGATAGTCGCCCTCAATGACCCTGAAAATGTCCATCTCCCAATCGAGCTGTTGACGCTCGAACAGCGCCTCAAACATTCGGCCGTAGCTGTGGTACTTAGGCTGCAACGCCTCTCTCAGAATATCCGCATCCAGAATGGCCAATCGCATGCACTGACTCCCGTCTTGTTGATCAACTGCCGCCCAGCTTAACCCACCTTCCGCCGGATTCCACCACTTCGAAGCGCGCCCACTGCCGGAATTCTTCCCGCTGACAAATGCCGGTCTCATAGGCGTTGGCGCCGGCGACGTTTTTATAGATCACCTGATCCCGGCGCTGTTCCGCGGCGTCCGCCGCATCAACGACTTGCCTCACACACCAGCGATTTCCCAACTCTCCGTTACTGTAGAAACGACCGGCATCAATTCGCTGCGGGTGCTCGACCTGCTGCTCGGCGTGTTCGCGTGCCAGCTGCGTCAGCTCCACCAGCTCTTCCGTTGTAATGTCGACGTAGGAATTCAGCTGCTCCATGTCGGCCGCCAGATCTTCCTGACTGAGGGTGATGGAGCCGACTTTGGGCGGCGCGTGTCTGGTATGGTCCAGGCGGCGACTCCAGTGGGCCGGATAGCGGCGCCACGCGAAAAAGCTGTTGAACACCACCGCCGTGGCCACCAGGGTGAGCGCATTCAGGGCCACCGGGGTGATCACATAGTGGTAACCCATGGAATGTACACTGGCCCCACCGATGACCGCCACCAGAGCGGTGGCACCGCCCGGCGGATGAATGCAGCGCAGGTAATGCATGGCGGCCACCGCCAGCCCAACAGCCAGGGCCGGCGTCCAGAGCGTACCGGGAAACAACTTTTGGCAACTGACCCCGACTATTGCGGAGACCAGATGGCCGCCAATCACCGCCCAGGGTTGGGACAATGCCCCGTGCGGTACGGCAAACAGCAGTACCGCCGAAGCGCCCATGGAGGCGAGCATCAACAGGGCACCGACGTCGGCCAGATACCAGTGGGAGAAACCATACACCGCCAGAATGCCCACGAAGGCACCCAGTGCCGATAGCAGCTTTTCACTGTGGCGGGTCCGGTTGCGCTCAATGCCAAGATAGGCAAGAATTTCTCGCCAGAGAGAGGAGATAGACACCAACCTGTCCTCATGCACCAAAAAAGTGCGCATAGTATCATTAGCCGGACCACCATGCGTCGGTTATGCTGGCGCTCAGCATAGGAATTCACGTCGGGAGCACTTGATGAACACAGCCACTCAGGCTCTGAAGGGCCGCTTGCAGACGGTGGGCGAAGAAGCCGCCAATACCATCAGCCACGGGATCGGCCTGATTGCCGCCATTATTGCCACACCGTTCATGGTGGCCCGGGCCATTCGCCTGGAGGACCCGGCCTTTGTGGTGGGCGTCAGCATCTTCTGCGCGACCATGATCGTGCTGTACCTGGCCTCCTCCGTGTACCACATGCTGCCGCAGGGACGGGCCAAACGGATTTGCAAGGACATCGATCACTCGGCCATTTACCTGCTGATTGCCGGCACTTACACCCCCTTTACACTGGGCGCCTTGAGCGGCCCCTGGGGTTGGACGCTGTTTGGCATCATCTGGGTGCTGGCGGCTTTTGGGGTGTTGATGAAGAGCCTGAGGAAGCTGCACCACCCGGTACTCTCGGTGGGGCTGTACCTGGTCATGGGCTGGATGGTGCTGGTGGCCATGCACCCGCTAACCCGCGAGGTACCGGCCGCCGGTATCGCTTGGTTAGTGGCGGGTGGCGCATCTTATACGCTGGGTGTGGTGTTCTATGTGCTGGACTCGAAGGTCAAGTTCGCCCACTTTGTCTGGCACCTGTTTGTGTTGGGCGGCACCCTATGCCACTTTGTCGCGGTGTTTGGTTATGCCCACTGAGGTGGGTCAAGCGACTTGAAACAGACGATCAAAAAATCCAGGCGATCATCAACCAGAAAATCACAAAAAACAGGAAGAAGCCCAGCAGCATAAACTGCAACTCCCCCAACAGGCCGTCGCCGGAAGCCACGGCGAAGACCAGAAACAGCACGACGGTGACAAAGAAGGAGACAATGGCGGCGGTTTTCAGCCCCATGCCGGGTTCCAGATAGGACGCGGAGAATTCGGCCAGGGAGGGCAAAAGCAACATCGCCGCCACGCCCACCAACACCACCAGCGAAACCAGGACAATGGCAATCTTGCGGGATTCGTTCCTGTCCTTGCGATCTTCTTCCCCCACCATTACCGGGCGCCTCCGTTCTGGCGGGCCTTGATCAATTCGCGCACCCGGTTGGGTTCGGGCATCCCCTTGGCTTCGATTTCAGGTTGGTCACCAGCGGTGTAGATCTGGATCGTACCCACGCCAAAAATGCGATTGAAAAAACTCTGGTTGACCCGCACGGTGCGAATGCCCGAAATACTGAACTCGGCCCGGTTTTTACTGAGCAGGCCCTGTTCGTACAGAATGTCGTGCTCTTTCACCGTCAGCAGTGAGCCTTTACACTGCAAATACCACCAGAGCAGAATCAGCAGCCCCAGCCCGAAAACCGGAATCAGCAACAGGCTGACGATAAAACCGATGGGGTTGTTCTTGAACATGGCGGGGTGTTCGGAGTACAGGGGTTCGCTCATGGCAGGCTCCTTGTTCTTGGGTCAATGAGCTTGATAATAGCACTCCCGTGCGCCCCCTGCAGCCGGGGTGGTTCACACCCCGGACGATTCACTGAACTTCAGCGTGCCTTGAGTGGCAGCTCCCGGTAGCGGTTCTTGCCGGAGCCACCATCGGCGCCGCCGTCATAGACGTAGCCATAAGCCGCAGAAGCTTCATTCCGTTTGACCAGCGCACCGCGCACCCACTGCACCGATTCATCGTCGACCAACAACCGGGCTTCACTCCAGTCGCCCTCACCACCGTGTTCGGTGTGGTAGAGGTGGCCGGTATCCTCCTCAATAAACAGCACCTGGACACTGTTGCCATAGGCGATGGCGTCCGCCCCGGTCTGATCGGCGTCAACGGCGTTCTGGACCACGGTGCGGTCGCTCACCTGAACCGGGTCACTCCAGTTGCCCTTGGCGTCGAGCCGCCGCTCACAGAGATAGCCGTCCGCCCGCCGATAAATCATCACGACCGTTTCGGACTCCGGCTGATACACCAGGGGCAGAATGGAGCCGATATCTTCACTATCGGTGCCGAGTCCCTCCGCGATGGTTTGCCGCTCGGTCAGTTCATCATTGGGTAGTAATTGACGGTAGAACGCCCTGCCGTCATCGCCGGTGTAAGCCAGGTGCACCACACCATGCTTGCCGAGCACCAGCGCCGGGCCTGACAGAGCCGGACCGATGTCGGCATCAATCACGGTTTCCTCGCTCCAGTCACCCTCGGGTGAGCGGGTGCGGGAGTGAATTTTATCGGGGCCACCGTATACCGCCACCACGCTACCATCGGAGCGCACAGCGATATCGGCCACCTGGGTAGGTGGCTCTTCGGGGGAGGCCAGTCGTTCGTCGCGAATGGCCCAGGTATCCGGTTGCTCGGGGTGATCTGAGGTGCGGAACACGTGATAGAACACATGATCGGAGGTCTGGTGCAGCATATGGATCCTGTCGTCCACCCGAACCGAGGCGAAGCCTTCCAGGTCGCCGGTTTTGGGGCGGTGTGCGCCATCCACTTCGTACCAGCTCTCTCCACCATTGGTGGACTTGACAGTCATCAGGGCATTCCAGGTTTCCGCCGGTTCCATCAGAAAGTAAAGATCGCCATTGCTCGCCTCCCAGGGGCCGATGCGCATGGGCGTTTCCACAAAGGTACCTCCCA